>NZ_JAYLVQ010000069.1:0-48171 GCF_035818575.1 Halobacillus sp. HZG1 | reverse complement strand
ACCGCCGTCTATAAAACTATATGGCAGGTTTGAAGACTCAGTTTCGAGATTTTTGTTAAGTGGATGGGGGCTGCGGGTAATAACTCGCTTTCCGCGGGAGCGCGGTGAGCCTCCTCGGACTGCGTCCTGTGGGGTCTCACCCTGCACTTCTTTCCCGCAGGAGTCTCGCCATTCCCCTTCGCCCTTTACCTAGGTTGATTCTCGAAACCACTTCTAAAAGATCACCTTGAATAATGAAACGAAATGAATCATATAAAATTTTCTACTGCGGGCTGACAGAACTTAAGGCTTGATATAGAGCGTTTTATGCCTACTTAGGATAGAGGAATAAGAGACACTCACTCTCGGTATAGGGGTTCGTGCCACCCCTAACGCTTAACTAGGCAACGAACCCTGAAAACATCTCGAAACTGAGTCTTCAAGAATATAGTGAGCTTATATGGAAGAGAATGAATGCTATAAAAAAAGCGAACGCCTCACAAAGAGGGTTCGCTTTTTTTCTTATCCGAAATAAGTGTTCAATGGAGGGACGATTTGCTTCTTACGGGAGACGACACCTTTCAAGACCGCCTGATTACCATCAAGCTCCGTTTCGAAAGCTTTCGCCACCGCTTCTGTTTCGTTACCGACTGCTACGACTGTCGAGTCGCTTTCAAGAATGTCTGTAACTACAAGCAGGAACAGGTCCAAACCTTTTTCAGAAACGTTCTTTTCGATGGCTGCTTCAAGCTCACTCTTACGGGAAAGTACATCATCTGTATCCACAGTATTCACCTGGGCGATTTCTACTTTTTTATCTCCCATGTTGAATCCTTTCGCATCAAGGGAAATCAGCTCTTCAGCTGTCTTGTCACTGATATCCGCGCCTGCTTTCAACATCTTTAGGCCATATTCTTCAGCATCCACACCGGCCATCGCTGCAAGTTCTTCGGCAGCTTTACGATCTTCGTCCGTGCATGTCGGTGATTTGAATAGAAGGGAATCAGAAATAATCGCTGACAGCATTAACCCTGCCATTGGCTTGGAAACCTGCTGTCCTTTTTCCTTATACAACTTGTTCAAAATCGTTGCCGTACAGCCGACTGGCTCCGCACGGTAGTAAAGCGGTCCTTTTGTTTCGAAGTTTGCAATACGGTGGTGGTCGATGACCTCAAGCACCTGCACTTCATCAATATCCTCTGCACTCTGCTGGCGCTCGTTATGGTCGACAAGGATGACCTGTTCGACTTCATCAGATACACGCTCAACCAGGCGTGGCGCATCGACATTGAACTGATCCAAGGCAAATTGAGTTTCTCCATTTACTTCTCCAAGACGAACCGCTTCTACCTCTTCGCCAAGGGCTTTTTTCAATTCAGCATACACAAGTGCTGAAGTAATCGTATCCGTATCCGGGTTCTTGTGCCCGAAAATCAATGTTTTACTCACAAAAATCTTCCTTTCTTTATCAAGGGTATGTAGGATGTCTTGTCCGTCTCGATTATAAAATAGATTGCATCCATAGTCCATCTTCTCCTATCATTCCCCTTAATATGGAAGGAAAACTATTCTTTTTCGAATCCTTTTACCAAAAAGTACCCACAGAGAACCTGAATCACCGAACTCACAGAAGGATTCGTAATCAATAGATTCGGTAAAATAGAATCGACAGGAATGACATAGGGTACAAGCAATACATATAAAGAAGGAAAAAGAAAGAAAAGGCCATATCTTTTCTTCCATTTCCATTGTCCTTCTCCTCCCCATTGTTTAAGGAAAGCTGGCAGTGCGAGCAAAATTCCTACAGGGACATATACAAATTGTGAGAAAATAATATAAAAATAAAAATTTTCTGTCACAAGAGCGGTGCCCTGTACTTTCACAGTCACGAGTGAGATGAAAACCAGGTAACCAAAAATAGCCACAGACTGCATGAATACAAGGTTTTTACTGTTCATACAACACCTCCGTTATCCTTATAATCTACCTTATGTTGAAGGACGAATTTTTTTACTAAATCATAGGTTTAGGGGAAAAAAATAAGGGAATTTAAATAAAAGAGATTTGAGATTTGTCTACACTATGTGTTAGAATTCCTTACATAAGAAAAAGTGAGGTACATATCCAGCACTATTCCGGATACAAATCTCATAATAAAATTGTAAAAGAGAGGGTAATGTATGACTTACACAAAAGAGCAAATTATTCAGGAAGTAAAAGAAAACAACGTTGAATTCCTACTATTAGAATTCACAGATATGTATGGGGATACGAAAAATGTTGAACTACCGGCTGAAGAACTAGAAATGGTTTTAGATAATGAAGCGATGTTCGACAGTTCTTCCATTTCCGGTTTTTCCGATATCCAAGAAAGTGACATGTATCTCGTACCAGACTTAGATACATTCCTACTACTTCCTTCTTTGGTCGATGAAGATCGCAGTGCGCGCTTCATTTGTGATATCTACAAGCCAGATGGCACTCCATTCGAAGGAGACCCTCGTTACATCCTTAAGCGAGCAATGAAAGAAGCTGAAGACATGGGATACACAGTAAACGTCGGTCCAGAACCTGAATTCTTCCTATTCAAATTGGATAAAGACGGTTACCCGATCCGCGAAATGAACGACCGCGGTGGATATTTCGATGCTTCTCCGAAAGATAAAGGAGATAAAGTACGTCGTGACATCGTTCGTACACTTAAGAAATTCGGTTTCGAAATGGAAGCTTCCCACCACGAAGTTGCGATGGGGCAGCACGAAATCAACTTCCGTTTTGACAACATGCTGAAAACAGCTGATAACATCCAGACGTTCAAAAATGTCGTAAAAGATATCGCAACAAACCACGATTATCATGCGACATTCATGCCTAAGCCAATTGCAGGCGAAAACGGTTCTGGAATGCACGCACACCTTTCCCTATTCAGAGATGGCGACAGTGCTTTCTATGATGAAGATGCGAAAGATGGCGTTTCTAAAACGATGAAACAATTCATCGCTGGTATTCTTCACCACGCCCGCGCCATTGCAGCGATCACGAACCCGAACGTGAACTCTTATAAGCGTCTTGTTCCTGGTTATGAAGCACCTGTAAGTATCGCTTGGTCACACTCCAACCGTAGCTGTATGGTCCGTGTACCAACAACACGTGGACAAGGTACTCGTTTCGAAGTCCGTAACCCGGACCCGACAGCGAACCCTTACCTGACACTTGCGGTATTGATCCAAGCTGGTCTTGAAGGTATCCGTAACGAATATGATGCAGGTGAAGCAGAAAGCCGTAACCTGTACGAAGTTGAGGACGACAGCGTACCAACACTTCCTACAAACTTGAAAGAAGCTCTTTCTGCACTTAAGAAAGACGAAGTTCTTCTTAAAGCTCTTGGTGATCACACAGCCAATGCTTATATCGAAGACAAAGAAGATGAGTGGACTCAATACTCCTTGCAAGTAAGCAAGTGGGAAATCGACAAATATATGAACAAGTAAGAATTAGAAAAGCAGCGCCCCTCCGATGGGGCGCTGCTTTTTTGTGTGCTCTTCTCTTTTCCTGCGCGCGACTCACTCTTCCTGCGCGCGGCTCACTCTTCCTGCGCGCGTTTCTCTCTTCTTGCGCGCGTTTCCCTCTTCTTGCGCGCGGCTCACTCTTCCTGCGCGCGGCTCACTCTTCCTGCGCGCGGCTCACTCTTCCTGCGCGCGGCTCACTCTTCCTGCGCGCGGCTCACTCTTCCTGCGCGCGGCTCACTCTTCCTGCGCGCGAAAGGTCATCCTCAATACGGATGACCTTTCGCTTCATTTATTCATTAAATAACGATACGACAGAACCAAGCCTCCAACATAAAAAGACAAGGCGATGTAAGCAGGCAGCAAGTGAATGAATGTCGTATAGCCGATCATGATATGGACAAAAATCCCCGCGGCAAAGGCAGGCACTCCTCCAATCAGGAACATCCACCAGAACCAGCGTTTCCCCTGATGGTAGCCCCACAAAGCACTCATCAGCACAAGAGAGCCAACACTGAACAGGGCGCTCCCGAATCCGGCGCGGTCGTGAGCGATGACGGGAATCAATCGCTCGTTGAAATTTTGAATCAATTCAGGAGGCATGCACAGGTAGGTAATATCGGTCGGGATAAAGACCCCTGTCACTCCGATATAAGATATGATGATCCCCCCGAGAACAAAAGAGAATCCGAGGACAACAAAGCAAAACTGCCCATAGACGCCAAGGAGCCAAACTCTATGATTTCTACGATTCTTGGAAGCTGGCTTTCCGGAGAGGCCCCGGGATTTGAACCACCCTGTAACATATAATGGCAGGAGGATCACCCAGAACAACAGGTGCAGCCAGTCAAAATATCCATAACCAATAAAGAAAAGGATCCCTAAAAAGCCTACAATCGCAGCAAAGTCAATCGCTTGTTTGGCCCATTTCTCTCCTTTGGAAACAGAAAATCTCGAGAGCCACATGTAAAGCAGTCCGCCTGAGATCATCGTTCCAGCGAGAGTCATCCGGTCATGGGCCATAAACCAGAGAATCCGTTCATTAAACAACAGCAGTTCCTGGCGGGATATTCCTAAAAAAGCTTCATCATAAGGAAGGATCACCGAAGTCAAGCTGAACACCAACGCGAGGAGGCCCCCGAGGAAAACCGCCAGCCCGAACAGAAAATACCACATCCAGCCGGTTTCCCCTTCGAATGTTTCTGTTTTTTCGTCCAACAGCGCCTCGTAAATCCGCTTCGGTAATCCAGGACCTGAATCAACGTATTCAGCAGAGAGGAACACCATGCTTGCACCGGCAGAAAGGAGGGAGAGCGCATCTTCCGGTTCTTTCACCCCACCGATCGTAATCACATCATAGCGTCTCAACATTTCCAATGCCTTCTTATGTTCTTCTAAATTCCCTTCATTAAAAGATTCTTCTAAAATAATGCCCGCGGCTCCTGGAAATCGATCATTGTCAGACACGTTTTTGCTTGGCATTCTTAAAAATACGGGTTTCCATACTGCTAGTCTTTCAACTAATTTCGGCTCCCAATCCTGATGCGCAATACTGAATACCCCGTTAAATTGTTGGAGTGCTTTGGCCATAGTCACTATTTCATCCTGCGATCCTTGCAGATGGAAAAGAAAAGGAACGTCTCTCTCCACCTTTTTCAAACGACGCACCGTTTCTTCAAGACCAATCGACTCCCCTTGATGGGGAAGCAGGATACGGCCTTCTTTGCGTTCGGGAGAGTCCCCCTTCTGCGGTTCCACTGTCACTGGTCCAACTTCAATCATGCTGAATCCTAAGTTGCTGAAAGCCTTCGTACCCGTTAACCGCGGATCGATTTTCCCCGATAATCCGACAGGTCCACGGACATACTCGTTCCCAATATAAACGGATAATCTTTCAGAGATCTCCTCCCTGCCTAGAAAATCGATGATATGGCTGCCTCCAGGTAGAGACGCGATCCGGTTCATATTTTTATGTATAAATTCCCTTGAAGTTACAGGGGATATCTTTGAAAGCCATGGTTTGAACAACACATGATACGACCAATCCGGCATACAATCTTCCTTTACTATAAAATCAAAAACTATATAAGAAAAGAGGCACCGGACCCGGCACCTCTCATTTCTACTTGATTGCGTTCGGTCCGTGCAGCATCCGGTTTGTGCGATGCGTCCCGTACCGATCTTTCAGCTCGAGCCGCTTCAGCTCCCGTTTCAACTTGTTGTAGCTTTTCAGACGTGCCGCTTCAAGCTCTCCTGTTTCTATTGCCTGCTTCACTGCACATCCTGGTTCTTGTTCATGCTTGCAGTCTCTGAACTTACAGGACGTGCTCAAACGATCGATGTCAGAGAAGGTTTGATCCACCCCTTCTTCATCTCCACCCCATAGCTGCAATTCCCGCATACCTGGAGTGTCGATGATATAGGTTCCGTTCGGCAGTTCAAACAGCTCTCTGTGAGTCGTCGTATGCCTTCCGCGCTGATCCTCTTCACGCACACCTTGGGTCACTTGTTTTTCCATGCCGAGCAGGTGATTGATGAGTGTCGATTTTCCAACACCTGAGGATCCTACAAGAGATATCGTTTCGCCCGCACGTATTTCAGTGCCAAGCTCATCCATTCCTTCCCCTGTCAAACTATCGACCGCATAGACAGGAACACCAGGTGCCACACTTTCGACTTCAGCGATGTGTTCAGGAACCGTGGCGCATAAGTCCCTTTTTGTTAAAACTACGACAGGGCTTGCGCCGCTCTCATAGATCTGCTGCACATAACGTTCGATTCTTCTCACGTTAAATTCCTGGGTCAAAGCGGTGACGATAAATACGGTATCCACGTTCGCCGCAATGATTTGCTCCTGATGACTTTCTCCCGCTTTTTTCCTGGACAATGTTGTCCTTCGATTCAGGACGCGGTGGATCTTTGCACGTGCTCCATCATCATAGGGTTCAAAAACCACCCAATCCCCGACGGCCGGGTAATCTTTGTCGAGCTGGACGGTATGATGAAACCTTCCGGATACTTCACCGTGTCGCTCCTGTTCATCATCCACGACGGTGTATAAGCCGTGGGTCAGACGGGTGATTCTTCCGATTTGTTCTCCTTCAATCATCTGCGCTTTAAAAAAATCTGTACAATCGTTCCGTTTCATTCGATTCCTCCTGAGTATTTGGAGGACGTTACGAGTGATGTCCTCCGTGATTTGATTGATTTGCATGGATTAGAATGGTTACGTTTGCCATAAAACATCACTCCTAACTTTTTAATTAGTTCTATTATATCAGAATTTTTTGCCAGTGATCAGATTTATCCACGGGAAACCGCTTTTTTCGCAGAAATGGCTGCAAAGGTAATCGTGATGGTGCATACAATGACGATCGCGAATACCCCCTGCATCAAGTCCCAGAACACCCAGCCATCAATCAGGGCCGTCCGCATACTTTCGAAAATGTAGGTGGTCGGGTTGATGGTGGCCGCGATTTTCAGCCATTGGGCTTCGATCAGTTCATACGGAACAAACGTCGTGCTTAGAAAAATAAGCGGGAAAAAGATGAACGTTCCGGCCTGAGCCGCCTGAGCATTCCCTGTACGAAGGGCAACTCCAGCTGAATATCCGGCGAATGCAAGCCCCCATCCGACTGCAATAAGCAGTACGAACAGTATGCCGCCAAAGCCTGTCACCACTTCTAGTCCAAGCAGAAAGGCGATGCCTATAATAAGCAACGTCTGCACAACGAGCTGAAGCATCCCGGCAATAATCGGTCCAAGGACAATCGCCAGTCTTGAGGCAGGTGTCAGCAGCAGCCGTGAGAAAAAACCATTTTCGATGTCTTTCACAATGCTCTGCCCGGCCCCACCTGCTCCACCAATGGCAGCCGAAACGATGGATACAGGAAGAATGAAGGCCAAATAGTTCGCCCCTTCAAAAGTCGGGAGCTGGGAGATCCCGCTCAACCCACCTTCATAAACGAGGAGGAAAAAAGCAGAGATAATCAGGTTCGGGATAAAAGAAAACGGATTACGCAGCGTTGTTTTTATGTTTCTTACAGTCATGAGCCATGTGTCTTTCCATAAGTTATTGCCCATCTGCTCTCACTCCTTCCTTTTTCTCACTCGTAATTTTCAGGAAGATATCATCCAAGGTTGGCGATGAGAGCTGGATATCTTCGATTTCATAGCCTTCTTGGTCGAACAGGCGGACGACTTCAAGCAGCTGCTTCGTTCCTTCTTCCACGTAAATGAGCACCTTATTCTGACGACTGATGACGTCCACGTCTGTCATTTGCCCACGTAAGTACTCGACAGCTTGGGATTGCTGATTTTCATCTTTCAATGTAAGTGTGATCAGATCATTGCCGATTTGAGCTTTCAACTCTTTCGGAGTCCCTGTCGCAACAATCTCTCCATCATTGATGATGCTGATGCGGTGAGCAAGCGAATCGGCTTCTTCTAAATACTGGGTGGTAAGGAAAATGGTCGTGCCGACTTCTTCATTCAGCCGCCTCAATTCCTCCCAGATCGCCATTCGGTTGGAAGGGTCGAGTCCTGTCGTGGGTTCGTCAAGGAAAAGGATTTTCGGTTCATTAACGAGCGTCAGAGCGAGGTCAAGCCGCCTGCGCATCCCACCTGAATAATTGCCGATTCTACGTTCTGCCGCTTCTGTCAATTGCACAATCTCCAACAGTTCCTGTGCCCTCTTCTTTCCGTCTTCTTTACGGAATCCAAAAATGTTCGCTTGAAGTTCAATCATTTCCCTGCCTGTCAGATCAGGATCGACACCTGTTTCCTGCAGGGCTACCCCGATATAGCGCCTCACTTTCTCCGGGTCTTGAATGACGTCATGACCAGCCACTTCTGCTTTTCCAGAAGTTGCGTTGATGAGTGTGGTCAAAATTTGAACAGTTGTTGATTTGCCTGCACCGTTCGGTCCAAGAAATGCAAAGAATTCTCCTTCCTCCACTTCAAAGGAGACATCTTTTACCGCTTGGACATTTCCTTTTTTAAAAGTCTTGGTTAAATGTTCTACAACGATTTTTCCGTTCACTACAATCCCTCCAGTCACCATTTCTTACCTTAACTATATACATAAGTCCCACTATAATCACTTTTACAAACGAATATCAACACACACGCATACACGACTACATGTTTGAATGTTCCCTGTAGGGGTTTGACCCTGGAAAAATTTCATCCATTCGAAAGCAGAAAGGGAATCTTCGTGAATCGAGGCTTTAATAATTAACAGAATTTTAGGAATTTAGACTCAGAGGTTTGAAACTGTTTCAAGCGGGGAATCTTTATTTTTACGTCGACAAGGAAAACCGCCAAAACTAGACGGTTTTCACGGTTGAAACAGTGTTTCAAAACGTGATAGAATCTTCAATAATAAGAATTTTCAGAATATATTTTAGGAGGTGAATACCATGGAACTCACTCAATTGTATCCTTGGTTGATGCCGGCCCTTTTGATCATCAGTATCGGTACGTTGTTTGCTTCATACTTAGCGTTTAGAGCAGAAAAATACATGATGTTAGTGGCGATCGGGATGGTACAGACGCTGGTTAGTACGATGCTCGCGACGAGTGTCGGGCCGCTTTTGTTTGGAATTGGGTTGACGCAATTTTATGTAGGAATCGTCAACATGAAAAAGGTGAAAGGCTATGAGACATGAGAAATCATCGTCTTATAGGTCTTTCACCTTTTTTTCTATATATAAACAAAGATCACCGAGGGTTGTGAATTGGGCTAATTCTTCATAGGGAGGCAGCTCCTGATGAGTGTTCAGAGGGAGGTCCCAATGTTGAATGAGGGCGGCAAAAGCATCCAGGAATGCAGCCCGGTCATTATTAAAAATGACGGCAAGTTGAATATTCGTCGTTAAATGCTCCAGCGGATGTTCGTAGGTTTCCTCGCTGTACAAGTGAACATAGTAAACAACGCTTCGATAAATCGCTACCGTTGTTCTCGGGTCCTGGACCTTCTTCTTTTCCTTCTTTGACTGAAAAGCTTTGAAACTGTAGATTTCTCCCATTACCCCCACCTCATTCTTCTTTTTCCTATGAGAATATATTTCTTTTCTTCAATCCCTTATTCCTTTAAGAATGCGGATAAATTTTTGTAAAAGTTTCATCCTCATGAGTGAGTGCCTGTTGTGGTATCCTGTAGAAAAGAGGTTTTTTAAGTGAGGGAATTGCCTATGATAGAGAAAAACGTGTGGTGGATCGTCTTCCTCCTCCTTTTGATGGTCGGATGCAGCTCGAATGCTGAAGCAGAAGACTCTTTAAATAGGAAACCACTTGAAGGGGACGCCCCCTTCATAGAAGAAGCAGAAGCTGAAAATAGCAGCGACAACATGCAGCTCACTCTCGATGGATCTTCCTACCCATTCACGGCCAAAGACTATCCCATTCTATCTCAATATATACATAATTTTGATCAACCAGACCAAAAACTGCAAGAGCTTCCTTTTTCTAAAATAGCAGAGAATCAATATTTGGTGGAGTTTGCCTGTCACGAACAGCGCTGCTCGCATTTGATGATTGATTTCGAACAGAAGCACTCCTTTTTAATGAGTGATTTGAGCAAACTTGTCTCAAGTCACGTTTCTTCTGACGAGCGGTATGTGGCTTACCTTTTCGAACGTACGTATGAGGAGCAGGCGAAGCATCAGCTTGTCGTGATGGATCGTGAGACACTTGAGCCGATTGATCTTGAAGCCGGAGAAGATCACCTCCTGCCGAAACCGAATCAGTATCAATACACTATTCATTCTGTTACTTTTATGGATGAAGAACGATTGCAAATCACCAGTAGCGATCCAATGGCCGGTTCTGAGACCGAGGATTCGGTTCAGACACATTGGATTTACAAATAGGAGGACTCGATGATGAATGAAACGATTGAAACATTATTAAATCACCGGTCGATTCGGAAATTCAAAGACACCCCGGTCACTGACGAGCAGCTGAGCACCATTTTGTCAGCGGCCCAGCAAGCGTCTACTTCGAGCTATATGATGGCTTATACCATCATCGGGGTGACAGATGAAAAGAAAAAAGCCCAACTCGCTGAAATCACCGGTCAAGGATATGTGAAAGATAACGGCCATCTGATGATTTTCTGTGCCGATCTTTACCGGCATACTCTTAACGCTTCTTCAGAGCAGTATGAAGAGATGCTTACAAACCTTGAAAACAGTGAACATTTTCTTGTTTCTGCCATCGACGCAGCGCTTGCTGCCCAGAACGCGGCCATTGCTGCGGAATCGATGGGGCTCGGGATTTGCTATATCGGAAGCATCCGAAACCAGCTCGATAAAGTCGATGAAATCCTTGGACTGCCTAAACACGTTCTTCCGCTTTTCGGCATGGTCCTTGGTGAACCTGATCACCAGCCTGACAAAAAGCCGCGGCTACCGAAAGAAGCGGTTTACTTTGAAAATGAATACAAGCGTGATCACAAAGATGAACTTGGAGCCTTTGATGAGAAAATCACCGCCTACTATCAGTCGCGTCAGACGAACACAAGGAAAGACTCCTGGACCGATCAAATGCTGCGACGGTTTACAAAACCGATGCGTATGGACGTGACCAGTATCGTCAAAAAGAAAGGCTTTAACAAACAGTAAGAGGAGCTTTCGTCTATGCATGAAACCATTGCTCTCCATATAAAATCTGCAGAACAGATCGCCGTTCTCACAGGAGCCGGGGTGTCAACCGCAAGCGGAATCCCTGATTTCCGTTCAAGTGAAGGATTATGGACAGAAAATCATGATCGCGAGTTTTACATGTCCACGGATTACTTTTTTCATGATCCTGAAGACTTCTGGAAAAAATATAAAGCGATCTTTCGGATGAAACTGTTGAAAAACTACAAGCCGAACCTTGTCCATCACTTCATCAAGGAGTTGGAAACTGATGAACGGGAAGTATCCGTCATTACGCAAAACGTCGATGGGCTTCATTCGCTCGCCGGCAGCTCCCGTGTCCTTGAATATCATGGGACATTGAACCGGTCGAGCTGTCCGGACTGCAGCCGCTCCTATTCTTTGGATGATATCATGAGAGAAGCTGTACCGGTATGCAAGGACTGCGGCACGGTTTTGAAACCGGATGTCCTTCTGTTTGGCGACATGATCACGGCTCATGATGAGGCTGAGGCGATCATCGAGAAAGCGGACCTTTTGCTCGTCATGGGCACATCGCTTTTCGTGACGCCATTCAACCTGCTGCCGTATCTTGCCTATGAACAGGAAAACACGACGACCGTGCTCATCAACAATGAACCAACAGAAAAGGACCGTCTTTTTGACTATGTCCTCCATGAAGATTTATCAAAAGCACTCTCAAAAATCAAAGAAAAAATGTAAAAAAAGCCTCCTTCGACGATTCGTCGAAGGAGGCTTTTTCCATTATCTGTATGACCTGGTACACCAAAATTTGGATGCTAAGCAAGGCCGAGTTTTTTGATGACGGGTTTCAGGGTCAGTCCCTGGACGATTAATGAGAAAAGGACGACGGAGAAGGTGAGCAGCAGCACTTGCTCTCGTCCGTCAAAATCCATGGGCAGACTTAAAGCGAGAGCGATGGAGAGACTCCCTCTCAAGCCACCCCAGTTGATGAGAATTCTTTCTTTCGAAGACAGTTCTTTGATCCATCCTGTCCCGATGTACACGGCGATGGTACGTCCCACCAGTACAATGGCAATCGCTCCCACGATATATCCCCAGTTGCCGGCA
This sequence comes from Halobacillus sp. HZG1, assembly GCF_035818575.1. Taxonomy (NCBI): domain Bacteria; kingdom Bacillati; phylum Bacillota; class Bacilli; order Caryophanales; family Bacillaceae; genus Halobacillus; species Halobacillus sp. HZG1. The sequence continues at coordinate 35,951 of NZ_JAYLVQ010000069.1, read as the reverse complement.
AGATCGATGTTCCGTATCTCAAGGCCGACCATCAGGAAGATCAAGGCATTCGCAAGCAAAGTGATACTGTCCCAGAAAGTATTCAGGTTTGTTTTCGTTTCTTCTGACATCCCAATCTTTGCGCCGTAATCGCCGAAGACGAATCCACCGACGACAACAGCGATGACCCCTGATGTATGGAAATGCTCAGCAATAAAATAACTTCCGAAAAACAGCAGAGCACTGAAGGCAACTTCCAACGGGTAATCATCAAAGACACGGATGACTTGAGAAAACACATAACCCAAAATCAGACCGATAACAGCACCACCGACCGCGAATTTCAAGAACATGAATACCCCACTGCCGAGCCCCGCCCAGCCCATTTCAATGTAGGTGAGCAGGTAGATGCTGGCGATTTTGAAGAGTACGACGGCTATGCCATCATTGAATAGTGACTCGCCTTCCATAACCGTCGACATTTTTTGTTTCACTCCAAGAGACTTGAAAATGGAAAGCACGCTGATCGGATCAGTCGCACTCATCAGTGCAGCAAATGTAAAGGCGACCGCAAGGGGCAGGTCCAATAAGAAATAAGACGCGGCCCCGATCGTGAGCGAGGATATGAACGTCCCCAAAAAGGCGAGTCCCATGACCGTTTTCTTTTGTGAAAATAGATGGTGAAAAGGAAGCTTCAGTGTCGCATCCCCAAGCAGGATTGGAAGAAACAATGAAATGACGGTCGCTTGGAACACTTCCGATTGTGTAATATAGCTTTCCGCTTCCTCAATGAACGGGAGCTGCGTCAACCCGAGAACGAGGCCAACCAGAACAAGAGCGATCGAGTCCGGTTCTTTCAAAAGCTTGGCGATAGCGATAACGGTGACAGAGATGGCGAGTAACAGTAGAATTTGAATAAAAACATCATGAAATCCGTGCATGAGAAACCTCCCGGTAAGAAATGAGCTACAGTTAGTCTTTCCCTTCTTGACCGGCCCTTACCCATAAAAAACGGGCATAAGGAATGCCGGCGCTTTGTTATTCTTTCACTGACAGCACATGCTCCGAAAGGATGATTGCTAATTGGTCTTCGATCTCGTCCACATCTTCCGCCAAGAAATGATTGAACACCATCGCAAAAATCAAAGGCTCCCCATCCTTTGTAGTGACATACCCGGAAAGGGAAGAAACACCTGTCAACGTCCCTGTTTTCGCACGGACATTCCCTTCCGCCCCGGTTTCCTGCATTCTCTCACGCAAGGTGCCTCCTTCAAATCTCTCTTCATTCCCGGCCACAGGCAGCGAATGTCGGAATGCAGGGAACCATTCTCTTTGTTGAACCTGGAAGAGCAGCTGGGAGATTTCATGCGCGGGAATGAAATTGGTCGCAGACATTCCTGATCCATCATTCAGCTGTACGGTATCCATGTTCACCCCTAAACGACGCATTTCCGCTTCAACCACATCCAGTCCCTTTTCCCAGCTCCCTTCACCATGGACGACTCTGCCCATTTCCTTCACTAATACTTCCGCATGACCGTTGTTGCTCAATTTCATGAACGGAATAAACAACTCTTTTAGAGGCATGGACGCATGCTCATACAAGCGCGTGGCGTGTTCAGGCGTTTCTGCGATTTTAGTGGATGAACCCTTTACCCGTATGCCTTCTTTCACTAACGATTGATGAAAAAGTTCATGCACGAGCCCTGTCGGTTCAAAAACGGCAATCCACGACTTTGAAACAGGATCATCCTTCTCCATTGTCCCCTCTATGAAGATGGTGTTAGTCCCGTGCTCCCTCTCAACCTTTACTTCCTCTTCTTTCTTTGTATTTCCGGTCTTTGTCCTGTTCACGATCTCCACATATTCATTATCCGGGGTGACTTTAACATCCGCCGGCTGCCCTTCTTTGTTTGCAGGGGAGACGGTGATCAACACGGTCCCTGCATCATAATCATCATCCGGTGAGACAGTCAGAGCAGACACCTGAGCCGCGTAGTATTCACTTTCCTCTGACCATTGGATGCCATCAGATAAACGGATGTTGTCATACCACGTATCATCCACCAGGACGTCTCCTGTAATTTCCCGGACTCCCATTTCCCGCAAAAAAGAAACCATAGCCCTCAAGTCTTTCTCCAATAGGGTCGGATCCCCTTTTCCTTTCAAATACATGTTTCCATTCAACCGGCCATCCTCGATTTCCCCATCCGTCCATAATTCTGTAGTAAACGTGTACGCAGGTCCGAGCGTTTCCAAGGCGGCAGCTCCTGTAAACAATTTTGTATTCGAGGCAGGCGTCAGACGCAAATGCGCGTTTTTCTCATAAACCACCTCGCCTGACTCGGCATGGCGAATGCTCACTCCAGCCACCGCCCCATGAAGAACTTCATTCTCTAACACATGATCGATTTTTTCTTTCAATGCCGTCTCCCCTTCCGAGACCTCCTTTTCCTGTTCCGCTGAATGGAAAAACAACATCATAAGAACGGTAAGAAAAGGAATGACCAGCTGCATTCTCTTTGGTGTAGACATCTTTATGTACAGGCCTCCTAAAAATCTTGACTACATTCATAGTAGCAGAGCAGTAAGAATTTGTAACTTTCTCTCCTCTTCTATCGTGTCACATGCTCCATGCGTTTATGATGCTTTCCCTAACAAGCAGATCTAGCCAGGCCTTTGTTTGACCCGTAACCTGTCTGTCTTACTTACCCACCCAATAAAATTCCCCTTCATTTCCTTTCTTTATGAAGCATATTGTTATCCATATGCCTTCATCATTGTTAGAGTACCTTTAGAAGGAAGAGGTGTAGAGATGAAGCTGAAACTCGCCCTGGCCGTGGCTGTTTCGATTGCAGCGGTGCTATGGTTCTTAAATGAGGGAAAAGAAGAGAAATCAAAAATGACGGAAGACGACTGTTCCGGGGATCGATTCTGTTCGTTTGAAGAATTGAAGGAAGTCTATAATGAAGGGAAAGACTGGGGCATTGCCACGAGTTCCGTAGGTAATCACCAATGGCTGGTCAGCGCCATCCATGGCGGTGGGATTGAAGAAACGACCTCTTCCCTTGCCGAGGCGATTGCCGGAGATGATTATCCCTATTACGCATTCAAAGGAAGGTTAGCGTCTCATAATTTCAGGAACTTACATATTACTTCCACAAACTTTGATGAACCCCGAGCACTGGAAATGGTCGGGAAGGCCGATTATCACATTTCCATTCATGGGGCAGGTGGTGATGAACCCATGACTCTCATCGGTGGCCGGGATCAAAAGTTGATGAAAATCGTAGAGCGTCATTTAGAGGAAAAGGGTTTTTCCGTTGAAATAGCTCCTGAACACCTGGACGGTGACCACCCCGACAACTACGTCAACAAGACCAGGACAGAGAAAGGCGTACAGCTTGAGATAACGCGTGCGCAAAGGAAGGCGTTTTATAAGGACGGAGACATCAGTTACTCCTCAAGGAAAGAAACTTCTAATGAGACGGAAGACTTTAAAGCTTATGTTGAAGCCATTCAGAAAGCGATGGAAGAATACCAGGAATAACAACCGCCACATGCAAACGCTCCACCATCACGTGGAGCGTTTCTTTGCTTATAGCATATGCTTTTGCTGAAAGCCCTTCACTTCAACCTTCCTTCCAGTCTAACTCTCCATTTTCAATCACTTGCAACAGCCTATTCCCGCCTTCTATTTCATACTCACCGCCCACATCCTCACCGTCGATACTCCCCAAAATACGAATAGCCTCTTGTCCGACAATGATCTGAATCTCGTTTTCATAAGAATCCCCCTGAATCCAAATCGAATAGAGGTGTTGGGGGAGACCTTCATCTGAGGTCACCAGTGTCATAGTCGATGGCTTTTGTAAAATTCTCTTCCTCTCATCTGGGTTTTCCAACGTGACGGATTTGAACGGCCGCCCCCTTTCACTATAGATCTTCATTTCCGAAATGACTTCTGCTGAGATTATTTCATCCGGGAGCGCTGCACCAAATGATGTCGTCGTCGGCTTGTTTACAAAATAAAATAAAACAGGAACCGCAAGAACAAAAACCAGCACGATTCCTGTCACCCCTTTTGCTTTTTTCCTGAAGAGCAAGGATAAAAAAGTTAAAAGAGCCGCTCCTATCAAGCTAATCAATAGAACGATATTCCCTACTTCCACATCATCTTTGAAATACATCCCTGACAAACCAACACCAATCAGTGTCACCACTGTCAAAGTCGGAAGCACGAGGAGCAATGCTTTGCGCAAACGTTCGTCGACCAAAAAAAGAATCCTCCCTTCTTTCATCTGTTGAGATGAAACCCGTGGGCTGCTCTCCACTTCGTAAAAAATCACTACTGAAAAATTAGACGAGAAGCTCCAGAAAAGCCCCACTGATTGGAAAGCACCGGGAGGGCCAAATCATTGAAGGAATGCTCCCTGGATGTTCTTTTGCTTATTTTTTCATCTTTTTAAATCCACCGATAGCAATGAAAATGATAAAGAACAAAATGATCCACGAGCCAATCCCCATATTTTTTCCCTCCCCCAAGTATTCATTGACTTTTTTACGTTCAAGGAGCTCGAAAGGTTTCAACTTCTTGCCCATTCCCTGATGAACAGTAGTGCCTATGTATAGGTTGAATTACTGGGGTGACCACTTTCGTCTGACGATGACTAATAGAGGGTACCCTCCAAAATTTCTTGAATATCGCGCAAGTGGCGGATCAGTGATAATCCTGATACAAAAACATAAAAACCACTGAGAACAAGCACTTTCTTCAATGATTGACCTTTCCGGACCTCCATCCCGAGCCAGAAAACCGCTACCATGATCGAAGTGAAAAAGAGATGGTACTCCATAGGTTGTCTCTCAATGCGATCGACCAGCGCTTCCGCTTTCCATTTATCCTCTTCAGGCGCTTGATAGGTGATCCTCTCTTCTTCAATGCCCCACGTATTCAAAGACTGTACCACGACCGTGTTGTCATGGTTTTTCACGACTTCATAACCGAGCGGAGAATACCCGAGCGGATAAGCGAGAATATAGGAAAAGAAAAAGGCAACCATTAAAAATGCAATGTAAAGGAGAATTCGTCTGACTTTATTCAGTAACTCTTCACTCAAGGTCATCCCTCCTTTTCTTCCTTTCCATACGATTGAAAGAAATAATCGTTTCATACACTCACACAAAGATACAATTTTCACATGTTTCTTCTCGCTCCTACTCATACTAACTTCAGGAGGAATCAGGAATGAAAATTGCCATCTTATCCCTTTGCTTATTCATCACTGCACCGTTCATTCAGGAAGAGCATCTAACCATCACGCACGACGGGAAAAAATTGATGACCGTGAATCGAAAAGAATTCCAGGATGAGATGTTAGGAAAGCCTTTTGTCGATCAGGAAAAAACCGCGCAGTTGATCGGACAATTGGAAGATACAATCAACCGTGAGCCCGTTCCTGCGAAGATCGGACAAGCGGATGAAATCATCCCGGGCAAACCGGGATCCAAAGTGGATGTGCGTACATTTACCGAAGAACTGCACCGCTACCTGCATGCAACCGGGCCATCTTCGATCAAGGTACCTACACTACCTGCTCATCCAAGAGTCGATAGTGAACTGCTCGCAACAATACGCACAAAACAGATCGGCCAGTATGTGACCTATTTCAATAAAAATAATCAAGAACGCTCCCACAATATCCGACTGGCTGCAGAGGCCCTGGACAGTCATGTCGTCTTTCCCGGCGAGGTTTTTTCTTTCAATAAAGTGGTAGGAAAAAGGACGGTGGAAAAGGGATATAAGAAAGCACCGGTCATCGTCAAAGGAGAAGTGTCAGAAGGCATCGGAGGAGGCATCTGTCAATTATCTTCCACTCTGTTTAACTCCGTAGACAAAGCGGGTGTGAAGATCATGGAACGCTATTCACACAGCAAGCGCGTCCCTTATGTTCCGGAAGGGCGAGATGCGACGGTGAGCTGGTATGGTCCGGATTTCACGTTTAAAAACCCTTATAATCAGCCTATTTTGATCCGGTCGAAAGTGTATGGAGGACAGATGATTGTCAAAGTGTATTCTTCTGATGTGATCAATATTGAACCGAATGACGTCCCTGATGCGAGCAAGCAGCTTCCGGAAGAGATGTATCAATAATGGAAACGCTTACCGAAAAAGCCAACCCCTCCTTTAAATCAGCGGAGGGGCTGGCTTTTTTTTCAAAAACAATTAGACAAGCAATGAACCCCGAAAGCCTCTCGCCTTATAGTAAGACTCTGCTCCGTTGTGGTACAAAAAGACATGATCGTAGCGACGATCGCAGAAAAGCGCCCCGCCAAGTTCCCTAATCTTCTCAGGGGTGGAGACCCAGCTCGAGGTTTTTAAATCGAATTCCCCTAATTCCTGCAGCGTTCGGTACTGTTCCTCGGTCAATAGGTCGATGCCCATCGACGTAGCGAGATCCACCGCGCTGGTTTCAGGTTTATATTTCTTGCGGGATTCCAAAGCGGCACGATCGTAACACACACTTCTCCGGCCTTTCGGACTTTCCTTGGAACAATCATAAAAAATGTAAGCGTCTTTTTCTTGATCGTAACCGACGACGTCCGGTTCGCCGCCGGTTCTTTCCATTTCGTTAAGGGACCAAAGTTTCCCTGGTTGTTCGGCAAGTTTAGCCATGACTTCCGACCATTCCATCCCCTCATGGCGTGCCTCATTCTTTTCAAAGCGTGCTTGTAAAACGTTGATCAACGCTTCCTTCTCTTCAAGCGGTAACACCTCTTTATTCCGAGTCTCCGTTTCCTTTGTCATGATGGTTCCTCCCTTTTTTTCAATCAGATATGGTATGTATCTTCTATCTTACTATAAAATAACAATCGCTTCTTCCTTCATGTTATACCCTGGAAGAATCCCTGAGGAAGTCATCATCCCAGCTTTTAAATCCATACCAAGTCAAACGAGCCATTCACTGAATTTACATATTTTACCCAACATACCCGTTTTGGTATATGAGAAATCGGTTATGAAACTACTGTGTACTTAAAAATCGCTAAAAGGAGTGTTGGTATGGAACACGAAAACCAGGTACAGGAACAAACCTACAGTTTACCTAGAATCGGTGAAAAAGCACCAGCATTCACCGCACAAACGACCCACGGGGAAATCTCATTGAACGATTATGAAGGAAAATGGGTGGTTCTCTTCTCCCACCCTTCTGATTTCACACCCGTGTGTACGACCGAGTTCGTGGGCTTCCAGGGAGTGTATGATCAACTGCGCGAGCTGGATACGGAATTGATCGGCTTGAGTGTCGACAGTGTGACCTCACACATTGCCTGGATCCGGAACATTGAAGAGAATTTCCAAACGACCATTGAATTCCCCGTCATTGCTGATTTGGATAAGCAGGTCGCGACAAAGTTCGGGATGATTATGCCGGAAAGCAACGGAACAGAAACCTCAAGAGCTGTCTTTGTCATCGATGATAAAGGGACCGTCCGTTCCGTCATCTATTATCCCCTAACCACAGGACGGAACATGGGAGAGATCGTACGCCTTGTCGAAGCACTGAAAACGACGGATGAACACGGCGTATCCACCCCGGCTGATTGGAAAAAAGGAGAAAAAGTCATTGCCTCTCCTCCAAAAACGACGGAAGACGCCAAAGCACGGATGGATAACCCGGATTATGATTGTGTCGACTGGTACTTCTGTAAAAAGGACCTGAACTCCTAATACAGGGATGAAACAAAAAAGATCTGCCTCGCGCTTCATCAAAGCGCGAGGCAGATCTTTTTTCATAGATAGGAGAATTATAAAAATACAAAGTACATAATAAAGAGTCCGCCAAGCGTGTACATGATCGGGTGTACCTGTTTCCAGTCCCGTTTTGCAATCATAGCGAATGGATAAAGAATAAAGCCAAGTGCAATACCTGTAGCTACACTGAACGTGAGCGGCATCATGATGATCGTAACGAACGCCGGCACAACGATTTCAAATCGGCTCCAGTCGATTTCTTTCACTTCTGTCGCCATGAGAGCACCGACGATGATGAGCGCAGGTGCAGTCACTTCGGGTGTGATGACACCGAGGATAGGTGAAAAGAACAACGCAATGAAGAAACAGATGGAAATGACCACACTCGTAAACCCTGTGCGGCCTCCGACTGCAACCCCCGCTGACGATTCAACGAATGAAGCCGTCGTCGATGTCCCGAAGATCGCTCCTGCTACTCCGGACGTAGAGTCAGCCAATAGCGCACGGCCAGCGTTTGGAATTTTGTTGTCTTTCATAATTCCTGCCTGACTGGCTACCGCAATCAGAGCTCCTGCCGTATCAAAGAACGCAACAAATAAGAAGGTGAAAATAACGGCTAAGACTTCCGGTCTGAAGATATCCCCCAGATGTTGAAAAACGACGCCGAAAGTTGGCTCAAGGCTTGGAATTTCACCGACGACCGATTGAGGCACATCCACCAGGCCTACAATCATACCGATGATGCTGGTGATGACAATTCCGTAAAAAATGCCCCCGCGGATCCCACGGACAAGCATCATCAGCGTCACGATAAAGCCGAACGCAGCAAGAGCCGTCGTTGGAGAAGTCAGTTGTCCGATGGATACGAATGTCTCTTCGTTCCCAACGACGATGCCGGCGTTTTTCAAGCCAATGAACGCAATGAAAAAGCCGATGCCTCCCGCTATCGCATGTTTCAAATCTTTCGGAATCACATTGATGATTTTTTCCCGGATCTTAAGAAGACTTAGAATCATAAAGATAATCCCTGCAATAAAGACCCCGGTTAAAGCGACCTGCCACTCAATCCCCATTCCAATTACGACCGAAAAGGTGAAGAATGAGTTCAACCCCATACTCGGCGCAATCCCTACAGGGAAGTTGGCAAGGAGTCCGATCAACAGCGAGCCGACAATCGCGGATAGAGCGGTCGCTGTGAAAAGCGCCCCCTTGTCCATCCCTGCCTGACTTAAAATGATCGGATTGACGACTAGTATATAAGCCATGGAAAGAAACGTCGTTACTCCTGCGAGCGTTTCTTTTTGGAAGTTCGTTTCACGTTCTTTGAATTGAAAAAAGTTTCTCATGATGTTCCCTCCTATAAAACGAAAAAAGCACCGGCCATCTACCGGTGCTTTTACATAAGGAAAGGAACATAGACGTTCCCTCCCTTGTAGACGAGCCATTTCCGGTAGCTGGTAGAAACGTCCAGGCCATATTCCTGAACTTATACAAGGTGCTGTATTTGTATGAAATGATAGGGAGAATCATAACAATCCAAACGGGTGAGGTCAATGAATATAGAAAATGTTCGGGAATTCACTTTTTTCTGATATTTACCTAGTCTGATCCCGTCTTCACGCCGGTGATCGACAGGTTATTCCAATAGTAGGTTTTCATTTCCAAAATAAGGGAATATTCTTACTACTATTTATATCCCCCTCTCTTAGGTAACTGTATCTTGTCGTTTCTAGTTGAATGACCCTTTAAGGAGGAGAAAAATGACAAATAACCGAGCTGTAGCGTACACAGGAAATGGTGGAGTGACGGTAAAAGAGATTGATTTTCCAGAATTGGTCCTGAGAGACGGGCCAGGTGTAAACCCGCAGAATGTCGGGAGGAAATGTGAACATGGGGTCATTTTGAAGGTCGTATCGACGAATATCTGCGGCAGTGACCAGCATATGGTACGCGGAAGAACGACAGCTCCAGAAGGTCTTGTTCTCGGCCATGAGATTACAGGCGAAGTCATTGAAACCGGAAGGGATGTTGAATTTGTCAAAAAAGGGGACCTTGTTTCTGTTCCTTTCAACATTGCCTGCGGACGCTGCCGGAACTGTATCGAAGGAAAAACGCACATCTGCCTGAACGTTAACCCCGACAGACCTGGTTCAGCTTATGGTTATGTGGATATGGGAGGCTGGGTCGGCGGTCAGGCCGAATATGTGATGGTTCCTTATGCTGATTTTCAGGTGCTCAAATTTCCAGACAAAGACGAAGCGATGGAGAAGATGCTCGACCTTACCATGCTGTCGGACATCTTCCCTACCGGATTTCACGGTGCCTACACAGCCGGAGTGAAAATGGGATCGACCGTTTACATTGCAGGAGCCGGCCCCGTAGGCCTTGCCGCTGCCCACTCCGCCCAATTGCTCGGTGCGTCTGCCGTCATTGTAGGGGATTTGATCGAAGAACGGTTGGCCCAGGCCCGCAGCTTTGGCTGTGAAACGATCAACATCAGCGAGCATGATGATCTTACAGAACAGATTGACCAGATCCTGGGTGTCCCTGAGGTGGATGCAGCGGTCGATTGTGTCGGTTTCGAAGCCCATGGACATAATCACCAGGAGGCTCCTGCTGCTGTCTTGAATGACATCATGGACGCAACAAAAGCTGGCGGAGGCTTAGGGATTCCCGGTCTTTACGTAACCGAAGACCCCGGCGCTTCCGATGAGGATGCAAGGCGCGGGTCACTGAAACTGGACTTTGGTCTTGGATGGGCAAAGGCTCAATCGTTCGCGACTGGGCAGACACCCGTTATGCAGTATCACCGCGGCTTGATGATGTCGATTTTAAAAGGAAAAGCCAACATCGCACACGCCGTTAACGCAACCGTGATTGGTTTAGAAGACGCTCCCCGTGGTTATGAAGAGTTTGATAGCGGAGCAGCGAAAAAGTTTGTCCTCGATCCCCATAACTTGATCCGGAGTTAAAGAAATAGCGTCTTCATCCTCTAAGGATGGAGGCGTTTTTATGTGCTGTCGGGAAATTTAAAAAAAAGCTGACCAGTACCTCCAGTCAGCTTTCTTCGTTTCATTTACTTAGCTGCCTTGTCTTTCAAGGCTTTCACTGTACCAGTGTGCACACCTTCATGATAGATCGTGAAGTTAAGGATTTCACCAACGGTTGGCAGAGATAGGAAAGGTTGAGCTGCTTCGTCATCGAGCTGTCCACTCAGTACTTCCTTCAGTTTCACCGGCTGCTCTTCAAGTTCTTGCTTCAGCTCATCTAGCGACGGGATGTCCCCCTCCCAGTCGGCTGGCTTTGTTCCTGGTGCGAACAACTCTATGTAGCGGGATGGAGTTGCGACCGGTTTGCCTCCGAATTTTGCAAGTAGTGAGTTTTGCACAACGTAAATGTGGCCGATATTCCAGCGGATGGTGTTTTTGAACCCTTCCGGCTGCTCGTCTGCCTGGGCTTCTGTAACACCTTCCAGTTGTTTTAATGTGGCTTGTCTTACAAGAATGATCTGTTTAAACAGTTGTTCTTCGTTCATATGAATCTCTCCCTTCTTCTCTATCTATTATTCTAGCTTTCTCTGCATTTGTACACAACTCCCTTGCTCGTTGCCAAGGCCAGTCTCTTCCAGCTGCATAAGATCGACTTACGTTCCATTACAAGATAAAAAATGGAAATCTCCTGTACATCTCTCAGGAGATTTCCTCCTCCGTTAAAAATGGCCTGCGCTATAAGTTAAGTGTGCAGATACCCAACGAGCGAGCTTTTCGGTTGGTAACAGCCAATTGGGATTTGAATAAGTGTCGTTTCTCCCATTTTTTCCAACTGATAAAGATCATCACATGCCTTCCCGTCATACCCCAGCAGCGGATGACCATTCATACCGAGTGCACTGGCTGTCAACAACAACCTTTGCAGAAGCATGCCCGCTTCCATCTGCTGAATCCGGTATCCCCTGTACCCGAGCTCTTCTTTATAGTGCGTCCGTTCACCGATGATATGAAGACAGAGCGGTACTTGATGGAGATTGACGTTATCGACCTTCATCGCCTTCTGCAGCGGGAGACGGCAGTCCCCCTGACGGATCTCAAGCAATGAGTGCGAGTCAGCATCATACCAGTAGGCGCCGTCAGGCAATCCTTCGACACCATGAAAACATCCATAGATCGTCAGGGCGCTTCGACCGTCTTTTTCATAGAGGTCTGTACCGGACGGTTGCATCGTCTCTTTCAAAAGCAAAGCGAGCTGCTTTAAAGGAATGGGGCGGTTTATAAAATTCAATTCTGGCGAATGCCTCTTCCGGCACGCCTCAGCAAGGTCATAGACCAATGGTTCAACGTCCGGGAGCGGGTGGGCCGGCCCCATTTTCACATGAGCCTCTTTGGGTTTGATCGCCCCGAACTGTGCGGGAGAGTCAAACATGGCCTGTTGATTGATTTTTTTAATGTACGGGAAACCGAGAACGTTTATGGAACGTTGATAATGGCTGGTTTTGACTTCCGGAATGTCTTTGCTCCAGGCTCCGGCAGGCAGGTTTTCCCCTTGATCCTGCAGAAAAGAAGGCTTTCCTTCAGCAAACGGGACAACAGCGTAGATACTCTCCTCTTCGTCATTCAATCCAAGCAAATGATTGATGGGGCGATCAAGGAATTGAAAATATACCCTTGTATAAAGTGAAGTACGTGCACTAACTTGCCGCCATTGACCGAGGAGTGCGCCTGCATCCAGCCCCTGAAGACGATAGGCGAAGTGATTATATTTAAAAAAGTTTTTCCAAAACATCGTCGTCACGAAAAGGACTCCCTGCGCTTCAGAAACATCACAGCGATTTCCAAGTGCTCCCGTTAGAAAAGTATCGAAATTCCCCTCCCGAATCAGATGCAGACGGTGGTGAGCCGCATCATAATGGTAGATCCCGTCTGGAATACCCTCCATTTTTAAATAGATATACAATTCACTTGGATACAATCCTCCACCCGAAGGGACGTAGCGGCGGAACGTATGGATGGTTTCTTCACCGGGCCCGTCTGGCTGTGGCATGGTTGTTTCACTGTATCCTGTCTGTCCGTAAACATACCAGAGTAAATGACTGAGCTTCTTAAGTCCAGTTGTTGTATCCTCGTTTAACGAATGCGGAAGATCACAGTCGAGCGGGATTTCATGTAGAGACTGATAGAGTTTATAAGGAAGTGGGGCGTCCTCCCAGGCGACTTTCCAATCCGCCGGAATGACCCTTTCACTTTGAAATTGCAGGTAGTATAAGAAACGGTCAAGATCCATTTCACGCCTCCTTCAGCCATCAAGGGAATGGATGCGGATAAGGGTTGAGTTCACCGGGGGTAAGGTGACGATTGGTGTACCCGAGCTTCTTAGGAACTTCCAGGACTCTGTTCAGCCCTTCAAGACGTCTGAGGTGATGTCCGAAAGTCATAGGCAGCATCCCCGGGATCAACACTTTGACGCAGTGCAGTCCATTCCTTGCCAATTCGCTGGATGTCTGGTCTACAGCGATGACATCCCTATTCAATTCCCGAAAAACTTCCAATAGACCTTTGACATCCTCTGTGAGATCGGGATGGGTTGGCTTCATTTGAAAAGCTTCTTCGAAACTTTGCAGAGGACGGTCCTGATTCAACAAAAAGCCAAGGCGTTCCTCCGCCTCCGGAAGTCCGTACACCATCCCATGATCATCCATTTTTTTCACGAGGGAAGAATCGTGCAGCATCTTCACATAGTTCTCTTTGTTCTTTTTGAACTCTTTGTTTAATGGTTCAATCATGCCGACACTTTCAAACACCGCACTTTTCACAGCTTTGACAGGATCCAGGTGAGCCCCGGCTGCACAGATCATATTCAAATCTCCGGTATCCACTATACTTTTCTTGATGATAGTCAGGATACAAGGGATGCCATGTTCCATCGTGGCATTGTATAAATAAAGGTCGTATCCTGCGATTTCTTTCATCCGATCGATCATCATATGCAGCTCTTGATCACCGGAAGAGCGGGGGTCTATACGAGGAAGAGGAAGTTCTGCATACCAGGACATAAGAAAAGAATCCCGTTCCAGGACTTCCAGCATCCCGTGGAAAATTGCTTCTTCTCTGCTCCCCCCAATGGCACACCCGTTGGAGGTTTCAAAAATGTACCCGCCTCCACAGCCCATGCTGTAGTAGGCAAGCCTTTCCGGCACTAAGATCGGAGTATTTTTCAATAACGAGTACCCCCACACCCAGTTCATTTTCTTATCGGGATGATAAGGGGTGAAAGGAAAACCTTTCTCCGCATACTGTTCAGCAGAATGAACGCCGACATCCAGAGGATGAAGAGCTGACTCGAGGTTGCTGTAACAGTCATACACCTTCGTCCTTTTGCCTTTTGGATCCATGCCGCAGAATCGTTCCAACCCTTCCAGGATAGCGGTTTTTTCACTGACAGCGTAGGAATTCGTCCGCCCTGCCGACCCTTCATTACCGTTCATGAGTGGAAGATTCACGATCACATCCGCAAATGGAGTTTCAAAATCAATCATTTTATGATTGAGAAGCCCTGTACGAGGATCGAGATAATCTTTCGTCAGGAATGTGCTCAACTCTTCCATCGACCTTGAGCGGAAGCTGTCTTCACTGATTTTCATACTCGGCTTCAGAGTCATCTCAGCAAGGAGAGGGGAATCGTCTACCAGACTGCTGCACATCGGACACTGGGAATCTGGCAAAAAAAGATGCCGGGAGTTTTCCAGTGTCCTCATATTGACAAGATGGACCGCCTGATCTGTCCGGACACGTTTCCCTTCGCTCCAAAGGTTGACCTCGTGACAGATGACACACGCCATCTGCTGGATTCCGTTCCGGGATACCCACTCATCCTGTCTTGCCTGTGCCCCTTCCAGCAGTGTGTGTTGAATGTTCCAAAGATCCTCGCGATCGCTTCCTGTCATGATTCTTCTCACATCCGCACACTGCGAACATCCTGCGCTATCCGGGGTGACGAACGGCCCGATGACGCCTTCACCAAAAGCCACAAAACCTCTCAGCCAACCGATCCCATATTCCCGGGCAATCTTTTCTCCCATGATTGAGGAGGCTGGATTCCAGCCGTCCTCCAACACGAGAAGCAGATCCGTGTTTTCTGGAACCGGCATTTCCAAACTACGTATACAGGTGACTTCATAATGCGCCTTCAGTTCCTTGACCACATGATCAAGCAGAACGCCCTCACCTACAGCAGTTATGAAAGTACTCATCGATATTCCTCCCTTTCCACCCACACCCCGCAAAGGTCGATCACCCCGTCACCATGGAAAGGTTCCATGTGGATCTTGGCAAAGGAAGGTTTGTGCTGTCGTTTTTCCAACTGGGTAATAGCATGACGAAGGACCTCTTTGTCATCTGTCGCTTCCAGAGAAGGAAGGTCCAAAGAGTCCACAGACTCTTTTTCAAAAGAAAGATCGGAACAAGAAAGGAATGAATAGCCGGAAGGAAGGTGTTTATTTTGCTGCTCCAAGAGGAGAAGAAATAACGCCTTGCGGACAGCCAGTGTCTCATGCAGCGCCACCGCTCCCCTCCACTTGCTGTGCCGTGTTTTTACCCACACCACAGGAAAACCGAAACAATCCTTTGAAAGAGCAAGCTCAGGATTCGTATCCATCGTCTTGAGAACCTGCCAATAATAACGGCAAGATTCATCCTCAATCTTGTTTAACGTGATTTTTCTTGCTTTGTAATGTTTCTGTACCGTCCATTGGTTTTCGACCGCTTTTTGCAGAGCTCTTAAGCAGCCTTCGCTTAGATTTTCACCGGCCCCGATGAAGAAGGCGTCATCAGACACCTCATAAGAATCAGGACTTTTTAAGATGTCACGTTTCAGCGGCTTCACATATGCCTCCACACCCATAAAGCCCGCTTCCCGCCGTGCCTCTTCATGGGTTCTTCCTCCGGCAATGATCGTTGGGTTCAAATCCTGGGACTTCACATGGACCACTTGTACGCTACATTGGGAAAGGGGCAGCTGTTCCAGATCACCTTCTTCCCATTCATGAAAGATGCCGAGAGGGCTCGCCGTTAACTCACCAAAGTAATAGAGCCATTCCTTCTCGTCTTTTTTCCCGTGCGGAATTTCTCCGCCAGGGTCTATCCTTTCCATTGAGAATTTCTTTTCAGTGAGGGGATGGCGTTTAAAAGGATGCCACCCTCCCTCCAGGGTTTCCAAGTTCATCAAATAGACGTGATCGCTCCGGTGAGACTCCAGTACTCCTGTCATTTTTTTGAACAATTCAAATGTCATAACCGTTGCGAACAACGCTTGAGCGGGGCCTGAGGCCAGGAAGGATGGCGATCCGCTTTTCATAGGCTCAGGCAGGCTGCGCCAGGCCGATTCCCAACCATTATTTGCAGCCTCATCGATGTAAGGTCCTGCGATTCCATAAGTCCCCATCAGGACGCCCGGAAAGAAGTCTTTTTTCTTTTCCAGGCAGCCGTTCATGATGCTCTGAAGTTCTTCCATCTTCTCTTCCCGGCAAACATATAGGACCGCATCATAAGGATCGATGATCTCGGACCAGGAAAAGGACTCCTTTTCAAAATAAATCTCCACCGATGCGTCATCGTCTATTTTTCTGGCTGCTGTTTCTAATTCCGACAGCCTGTGGATGTTTGTCTTCTTCACATCTGTCAGGAACACAGAAACATTCGACAACCCAGATTGAAACATAGCCGATACAAGTCCGGTCAACATGGTCCCCTCGCCAATCGCCAACACTTTTTTCGTCCGAAACTGTTGGAAACGCCAGGCAGGGGATTCCACGAAACTTTCTAAATATTCGATTTGTGAAGCGAATGCTTCCACTACTTGAGGGTCCAACTGGTGAGGCCGTTGCTGACTGACATCTGAAAGGAACCCATTCTGATAAAGGGTGTCCGTAATTTCATACAGCCGCTTGCGATAAGGATCCTGCAAGCCATCCGTCAGGCTCTCCAATGAATGGCTTCCATCCAGCATAGGAATCAGCTTTTCAATCCATTGTTGAATCATCGGACCTTCCATTCGGAAAGAACCCGCATTGTTTCTGAAATAAACCCGGTCGGTCTCCGGCATAAAAAACGTACCCTTTTTAACTTTCAGACACATGGAAGGTTTGACCTTTGTCATAACATTCCTCCTTGCCCTCTAAGGTGACTTCCTAACCGATTTTATGTAATCCAACACCAGGGTTATGCGTGGACAACATACAAGACCCCCTGTCGGAATATCCAACAGGGGGAATTTTTTTGGTTCATATTGTATGTCTTGATCGATGGATCAACGGCCCCCGCAACGTCCGCAGCGGCCACAGCCTCCACAACGAGCACAGCCGGCGCAACGAGCACAGCCTCCGCAGCCTGCACAGCGGGCACAACCACCACAACCTCCGCAACGCGCGCAGCCTCCGCATCCCCCACATCCGAAGCAGCTGAAACAGCCGAAACAGCCACCGATTCCAAACCCGCCCAAGCCAAGCCCTACACATAACCGAGCATCATTTGAATAAACTTCTCCCTGCTGACTCGGGACTAGTTGTTGAGCATGAAATTCACCGACATCTAAGTTCTGAATTTGATTTTGAAATTCATTCAACTTGTTTCCCCTCCATTGGTCCAGCCTCTGTGCTCTGACTGCACAAAGCACTGCGTTCACAACAACGTATGAGGAAAGCCTAAGGATTGTTACTACTCTGAACGGAAGATAAGGAGGAAAATAGGAAAGAGACTACTAAAGGTGTCTCTCCTTTATATAATTCGGAAATGGGCTTCTGACATCACTACGACATATCCTTATCTATGATCCAAAACGCTACTCTTTATAAATGGCTTCCATCAAAAAAAGGTTAAAAGATAGAGGATTGTGGAAGAACTGTAAGATGGATGATTAAGGGAACGTCATTCTACTACAAGGACAGGAGTGAAAAAATGAAAAAACCGGATATTCAGCGTTATTTTTTTATGACCAAAAGGGAAAGACGAAATGAACTAAACCAAACGTTATGGTTGATGCCTCTTCGTTACATAGGGGTGGCTCTTTTACTATCCTTAATCAGTGCATTCCTTGATACATATTTAGACATACCTAAGCATTTGCCGGATGTTATGGTATTCAATGGTCCTACGGCCAGGTTGTTAATTACAACACTAATAGGCGGCGTTCTTACACTGAGTGCATTTACAATCAACTCCTTGCTGGTAGCCTTAACTACTCTTAGCGGACAATTTTCTTCACGGATGGTCTTGAATTTCATCAGTGAACCTCCAACCCAACATGTTCTTGGGATTTTCAACGGAAGCTTTATTTATGTCTTATTAAATATCCTTTTCCTGAGCAATAGCTCCAACGAAGCCTATTTTGTTATTCCCGTTCTTTCTGTCATGGTTACTTTTATGGCTGCAATCACCTTTATCTATTTCGTCAACCATACCTCCACATGGCTGCAAGTTCATAACATCACGTCAAACATGAAAAAGACAACAAGAAATACGATTAGGAGTTCTTTATTGGAGGACATCGGTCCTTACAGAACGGATGGAGAGGAATATAGAGACGAAATTTCTTCCAGGAAAGAAACAAAAACCATCTACGCTAGTAAATCAGGTCATTTACAGTCCGCTAATTTCCAAAAATTAATTGAGGAAGCGAAAAAAGATGATATCGTCATCCAATTAAGAGTATCTATTGGACAATTCATACTGGAAGGGACTCCACTCTTTGATTACTGGCAAGGTAAAAAAACGTTCGATGAAGAAAAATACAGAAAGCTCGTCCGTGTCGACACGAAAAAAACCGAAATTCAAGATTTGGAGTTCGGGTTGGAGAAACTCGTGGAAGTTGCGGCGAAGGGATTAGGAAATAATGATCCACTAACTGTTAACAATACACTTTACCAGATTACAGACTTGTTAAAAGAGATAGGCAATGCTACAAGTTTCTCGCCGATTCTGGTGGATGACGAAAATCATGTAAGATTGAAGCTGAAATATGATGGTTTTGATTACTTTCTCTATAAGAGTTATGGGTACATTCGAGAATATGCAGGTCAAAATTCCACCGTCATCATAACGATTATGGAAATGCTCAGTCTCTTAGCGGAATCGATGGATGAAAACGTCCACAAAGACATTTGGCAGTTTGCCAAGCATACGATCAAAGGGTACCAACAGTACACGCTCTACCAAGAAGATTGTTATTACATTTTAAGAAATTTAAAAGCAGTTGCTGCTCATACCAATCATGCGGAGGCTTATCCTCCTTTAGAAGAAATGCTTTTGAAACGAGTGTTCTCCTAATTTGATGACCATGCCTGACTCCCACTATATCCCATCAGGGAAGTGGGCAGTCAGCTTACATAATCCTCTACAGTCACTTATTCATCAAGCATAGATGCAGCTTTTTCAAATTCACGCTGGCTCTCCTGGACCTTCTTTTTCTTTGGAGGAAACAATTGATCAAACTTATCGACTTCCTCTTCATCAACCTCCAGGGCATTAGAAAAAACGACATAACCGGATAGATCCTCAAGCGCCCCTTCGTATAACGGCAGGACAAGCAGGCCTTTATAGAACTTCCCATCAGGCATGGAGATGTTGTATTTTTTCCCACCCAGGAAGCCATATGGTTCATAATGATAGGGAAAACCCAGAGTCAGGATCGCACGGTATCCCTTTTCTTTAGCTGCTTGAATGGAATGCGTGATCAACTTTCTTCCGAGCCCTTGTCTATGATAGTCAGGAGAGATGAAAACCGGACCAAAACTGATCGTTTGATATTCTGTCTGATCTTCGGCCACTACTTTTGAATGGGTATAGAAAATCCCACCGACGATCTCACCATCAACCTCGATCACAAAGGAGAGGTCCTTAATAAAGTCTGCGTGGTCCCTCATTTTGTGGATGACGAAGTGTTCATGACATCCAGGGAAATATAAATTCCAAAAGGCTTCTCGCGCTAATTCTTCCACTCTTCTGCAATCTTGTGGTTTTTCGTTTCTGATCGTAATGTTCATACAAATCCTCCTTTACCTCCCTATTTATTATATCCAACTTAGATCAGTCTTCCTTTCCTTATATGAATAGGCTCACTCCGAATGTAGTCAGGTTTGGTTAACGATAATGGAACACTCTTCTTTGATGCGCCTTACTATACCTTCCCCACTTAAGTCATTATTGGATAGGTCATAAAAGAGCTGATCAATCTGATCACTGATGAAATGCCAGGCCATCAAATCATCAGGATCATCGAGATCGACCACAATAGTAAACACATGACGGGCCAAGGTGAACCCCTCGGAAGCACGTTGACTGTTTAAAATCCTTTCAGCCAATCCATGTAAATAAGCTCTTGCACAACTCTCAAAAGAAGGATGATGGTCGATTTCCAACTCCTTGCAGGCTCTCTTAAAATAAGCTTCCACTTCAAAAATATTATCTACTTCTGATAGAGAAGTTATGATGAATAGAGATGGAGACTCCCTGCCCTTGATCAATTCAGTCTCTGCCCATGATATGTAATCTTTCGCTGAAACCGTTTCTGTTTGTATCTTATAGAACAGAAGAAGTGTATCCATCGTCATTTCATCACTGTCCCCTTGTTAATGATAAATTTCTCTTGTTATGATAAATTCTAAATCTACTCATTTTCCCTATATTCATACCGATCCACCCGCCAAGCATAGGAAAAGCATCCATAGGGAAATTCAACCTTGCAGAACCAAAGTCGACCGTAAACAAAACGACTGAAATACCAATGCAAAGAATAATAAGGATGATGAACTCTATTATTTTTCTTCTTTTCCAACGTTTCCAGCCTATATAGTCGGTATCAAAAGCCATCACACGCTGATGGGTCTTAGTACCAATCACTTTACCTGTTACGATCGAGTACAACGTATTCGCAGCACTGCCCAAAAGGACAACACAACAGATGCCGATCACAACAGTGAGCGCACCACTATTCTCATTGAGCATGACAAAAAGCATGAACAAAGACAGCATCAACAGATTGGATTGAAACAACTGTTTCTGTGGGGAATAGTTGTATAAAAGGGAATAAGATGGAAAAACAAAGATAAACCTAAAAAGTAATTAGAGGATCATAGATGCCGTTTTAGCGAAAACACCAATTCACCTTCCCCACTGCCAGTCAAACCACCGGCAATGGCCATCCGTTGCGCCGATCGTCTCTGTTGTAAACTGGCCCTTTACCAGGGAATCCACATGAAGCTTTCGATCATTCATATTGTTGTAGATATGGTAGACCTCTCTTTTCTGTCCAATCCGGTCAACTTGATGAAGAAGCTCATCTTTTACACTTGCCGGCATCTGGTTGGCGACATGGGTATGGAAGATACATAGAGTCGTATCCTCTGGAATTCCATCAGCAATTTCAGGAAGCATGGTTACACCATCCCCTTCTTTTAAAACGGGAGGGTGGAGTCTCAGTTGTTGAACGGCTGTTTCAAAATTCTTTCTCCTCTCCTCATGCTCCGGCCATATGAGCGCCTTCAGCCAATGAACATCTTCCTCTTTTGTTAAATCACTGACATGTAAGTCGATCCCTATTCGTTCTTTCACCTGGGGGGTCTGTTCAAGAGCATCTAAAGGAAGCTCTCCTTTTCTTACCTTTGATGTGAGATGAACAAAGGAATCCGGGTTTCCATAGGATCCATCGACTCCATAAGAATAGCTGTACTGATCCCAAAGTAATTGCAGTCCGGCACTTGTACCAATTTCAATAAGCGATAGAGGCTTTTCTGTTTGTTGATGAATGGAACAGAATACAGGATAAAGATACGCACACCGGCGGACCTCGTTTGTCTGGACACGTTTCGTCTGCAGACGATGAATGATCGCGTCTTCATTATCCATACAAAACGCTTTAAAGAGGGGGAAAGGATTGCGCTCTTCTTCAGGTTTGTCCGTTACACTCGGGTAGAAGCTTCTAAGCTCATGGTCAGTCCCTCTTAACAGCAAATCGTGGACAGCAGCGAAGAGCAGGTTAGGTACAGGCTGCCCTTCTTTTGCTTTAAGACAAAGGTGCAAGACATACGCGTCATCAGCGATTTGCAGCGACAACTGTTTGTAAATGTCACTGGAACCTTCACATTCTTCCCTTGCAAAATCAATGAATCTTTCAGCCAATCTTTTTATTTTCATCCGTTTCCTCCTTCATCTATTTCTCTTATCTTTTCAGGACCATTGAATCAATCACTTCTCGATCTCCATTATGTATAAGTTCAATTTCATTATGTGATTGCAAGTTTTTTTCAATGTACCAGATGGACAAACCCTTCCATTGGTGCTCTATCGACTTATTTTCAGGAAGCACGGCTGTTACATCCAGCATCGCAGCTCTTTCATTTCCCACCTTCACCGTTCGCTCGTCTCCTCTGCGGACCACACCATAAAGAAGGTCTTCACCATGAACGAACATACGATTCAACTTCTCCCCTGTTCTCTCCCTTTCCCAGGGGTTGACGGACACCAGTCCTGCCTTCCAGCCAAAGATACTTTTTTTAACTTTAGCGGCCCCTATATGCTGGTCATCCTTGATGAAAAAGTATAAAGCTGCTTCATTGATTTGTTTAACCGGAATGAGCGTGAGCCCCTCTTCAACAGCGTGAAGGGCTTCTTCTGGTTCCTCATAGGCCTTTGATTTTCCTACCATCACCACTACAACCGTGATCAGGAGCACCGTTATAA
The DNA here is from genome assembly GCF_035818575.1 of Halobacillus sp. HZG1. Taxonomy (NCBI): domain Bacteria; kingdom Bacillati; phylum Bacillota; class Bacilli; order Caryophanales; family Bacillaceae; genus Halobacillus; species Halobacillus sp. HZG1. The sequence goes on along the minus strand of NZ_JAYLVQ010000069.1, from coordinate 13,493 downwards.
GGATGGAGAGAACTCCTCTGCTTTTCAACATCATCACCTGCTTCAAGCGTTTTTATTGGCTTATATCCCTTCTGGAAACAATCTCCATCAAAACATAACATACCACTAGACTCCTGCAAAGATATCCCCGATCTCCTAAAGAAAAAACCTGGAGGGAACCCTCCAGGTTTTGTACAGTCTTCATGGCTTTCTTTGATGGCCCTTTCAGCGAAGAAGCCTTCATAAAAATGTTGCTGTTCTTATTTATTGGACACCTACCGCATCGTAGGCACTCGCGACAGATGCTGCTTCTTGAGAAGATTCTCCATATAGATCCACCGCTGATTGGATCGCGGCTTCTCTCATCATGCTGAAGTCGGAAGACTCTGTTAAATATTTAGTCAGGGCGCGGTAATAGATTTGTTCTGTCGCTTCCCTGCCGACTCCCTCTACGTTGACTTCATAATGAGTGCCACCCTCAGACAGTAAGTAAGCAGCTTTGTTGTTGATACTGGAATTGATGTGCACTCCGCCATTATCTAAATCCCCCGTGTACAATTCACTATAATGATCCGGGTATCCACGATCCGGATAGAATGGGTGCGGAATTGAGGAAGGATCTTTCAAGGAGCGGAGTCCATCCCCTTCTTTTCCTGGAGTATAAATATCTTCACCCATCAGCCAATCATCCCGATCCACCATAGCGCCTAAAATATCAGACATAGACTCATTCAAGGCTCCTGGTTCATCTTCATAAATAAGATCGGCACTTCGATCTGTCACCGCGTGAGTCAATTCATGACCGATGACATCAAGGGCGCCTGAGAGTGGAAGGAAGGTTTCTCCGTCTCCATCTCCATACATCATCTGTACGCCATTCCATGCGGCATTGTTCCAATTTTCACCGACATGGACAGAAGAAATCATTCGTGCCCCCGCATCGTCAAAGGAGTTACGATCAAAGGTCTCCTTGAAATAGTCATAGACTTCACCTGCATGAACGTGGGCATCGACGGCTGCAGGATCTGAGAAGAATTTATGACCGTTCACCACTTCTTCCCCATGGTAGCCTAATAGTTGGGAGAAAATATTGAACCAAAGCGGATCCATGTTAAGGGCATCAAACGTGTGAATCCCATCTCCGCGGGTACCATCAAACAGGTAATACTGCCCTTCTTCTTTGGTAACTTCAAAGATTTCCTTGTTTCCGAGGACTCCTTCACCGAAACCTGTCACATGATCAATGGCGTTATAGCCCTTAATCACATCTCCATCGACAGCATCAACAAAGTAATGCCAATAACCAGGGGCCGGCTTTGAGGTGGATGCTTTCACAAGGTACGTTAAGTGAAACTCTCCTTCATGCTCATAAAGGAACAATTCACTGGAAGGCGGAGCATCAAAGTCCTCCACTTTCCCGATTTCAGACTCAATGGATTTTGTCGCCACAGCAATCGCTTCTTCCCCTTTAATGGAGGCGTCTGTATTCAAGTCTTTCTTTTCCAGTTCAGGAACGACTTGTCCAAAGAAAGCTTTCACCTGATTTTCCTCGTTTAACGTCACCGTTTGGGAGGACCCGTAAATAGGGACACCTTCGAACTGTTCAACAAGACGGACATGAGTGGTTCCTTCTTTCTCATCCTTCTGTGTTTCCACCACTTCAAAATAGTCATTGATGTTTCCCTTCAACTTGAACTTGTCCTTCTGGTAGTTCAAGTAAGACAACGCAATCTCCTCTTCCGACACCTTTTGCTTCGTAATGGATGGGAATTTAGGCATTTCCCATTTTTCAATAATATAGGACGGGGTGTCGTACTTTTCATTCATCTTCACTTTGTCCTCATCTGCATGTACACTTGAAGCGCTCACCCCAAGGCCGCTTAATGCGACCGTCAGCGCTATGGAAGACGTAAATAATGTCTTCTTCATAAAATCTCCCTCCTAATATCGTTTATATGAACTCTGAAGGTAAGGCTGGTTTTACTCGTAATCTTCGCCTTCAGTTTGTTCCGCATTGAACGTCCACTCTAAGTTCAGACTGTCACCCTGAAAGGCGTTTTGGTCTTCATCATTATCGACGAACTCAAATTGAACCCACAGCGTATCCTCGTCTCCCACATCCAAACCTCCACGCTTCTTCCATAGAGGATCAAAGATATCTTTTGCTACGACATCCGGATCTTCGGACTGCAATTCAGCCAGCGTCGTCTGAAAGACTGGTTCGCTTTCCTTATCCCAGTTCCACATGAAGTTGACGCGGATATGCTCTCCTAAATCCATGCCATCATTATCTCCCTGTGCATCTGTGACACTGTAGTTCGTCAATAGATTGATAGACTTAATATCCAGCGTCCCTTCATTCCCCAGTTTGAATTCTCTCAGAACCGTATCCCCAGGCTTTAAGTTGTCAATATCAACGATGACTTCTGGATCCAGGGACATATCAAGCGTCCCCATACCGAACGTATTATTCGATGTTTCGGTATCGCTGAAGTAGGCATATGTCCCGCCCCCCATTAGCGACAAGCCTAAGGATGCTGTCACGACTCCTACACTCACTTTTTTGAATAAACCCATTTTGAACTCCTCCTTTTTATATTTGGACTCCTATGTAAGATAAACATAAGAAGTGTCTCACGATTGATCAGATGCTGGAGCGCTGTGCTCCTTCTTAAAGTCCTCCACGGCTTTCCGAAAATAGAAAATCGAATAGAAGAATAAAACAGCCCCTGGAATAAATAACAGGAGCGCAGCACCCGTTTTGGAACTTGCATAATTTATAAGAAAACCAATGTAGGGGACCGTAAATCCTGTGTATTCCCCGACCACATTTTGTGACAGGACAGGATCCACATCTGATCCATCATTGTTATCTCCTTTTGTTGTGTAAATCGTATCCTTTTTTGTTTCCTCTACCTCGATAATGCGGTGGGTCACCAGATTCTCATTTTTATCGATGAACGTGATGACATCCCCTTTACCATATCCTTTTCCGTCATCTGTCAGCTCGATAGTGATGATAGAACCGGTTTTAAAGGTAGGCTCCATCGATCCGGATAAAACGGATTTGAATTGATGATTGAAAACCGTGGGTTCTCCTCCGCTGGCTTTGACGGATAACACCAAAACCGCCAAGCAAAGAATGAATCCGACAACGATGACAGAAACCGTCTTTCTTATAATGTTAAAGATCTTCTTCATCGTCTTTCCCCCCTTGAGATTCATGATCTGATTCCTTATCAGTCATTGATACACCCTTGCCATCCGACTGCTTTTCAGTTTCTTCATCAACTGGACGTTCATCGGAATCCTCCGATGCAGCATTGGTTTGTTGCGTTCTTTCTTCCTCTTCACTCTTTTCTGCTGGTTGCTCCTTTTTTTGCTTCGTTTTATCTTCAGAAGGGGAAGCATTTTTTTCGCTTTTCTTACTGGTCGATTTCACCGAATCTGCATTTTCTTCATTCTGCTGCTTCTCAGATCCCTTCGTTTGTTCCGCTTCATCTGTCCCCTCTGACGAATTCTCTGCTTCTTCTGTTGCTATATCCTTTGTTTCATCCGCTGCTTCTTCCGCTTCTTCTGTTGCTGTTTCCTCGGCTTCATCCGATGCTTCTTCTGCTTCATCCATTTTTACCTTTACATCATCTGCCTTTTTCTCTGCTTCTTCCTCAGATTGATCAGCCTCCTCTTGGATCTTTTCCTCTTCGCCCTCTTGGGAAGGAGACTCCTTATCTTTTTTCAGCCTATTTTCTTTCTTGACTTTTAGATGTTCAATGGTCTCCTCGATCTTATGAGATGATAATCTTTCGAACTTTTTATTTACTTCTTTAACCTTGTCAACTTGGTGAAACAAGAATGGATACTTGCTGAAATCATACTTATGGAAGAACTTCATCGCTTCATTATGTACGGTGTGATAACTCTCCGTCTGCTCTTTAAAAACGATTCTTTTTTCAGCCGCCTCTTCTAAAGCTTTCTCGATGTCCTTTAATGATTCTTCATTTCCAGAGAGGTCAATCAGCTTGGCGTATGTTTGACTTACAGAGTGAAAGGCCTTTTCAACTTTTGCTGTGTAGTCTTCAGCAGTGCCTGGAAATATAGGCGCAGTCGTGATCTTCATGGACCGCTGCTCATGATCCATAAAAGATGCTTTAGTTTGAGAGACCAGCTGCGATGAAAGAAATATGACTACACACAGGATACAGACGCTTAGGATTACTTGAGTCAAAAACTTGCGACGTTTCATCATGACCTCCCTTGTTTTGACATACTCCTATCATCCATTATTTTGAATATTCTTTAAATTGGCTAAGCGTACTAATCTGTTAGACTATTTGATTGAGTTTTAGGTATACACCAAAAGTATTAGATTCGTTTAAAATTAAAAAAAGCCAAAAAAAAAAGCCCCCATACCGGGGACTACTCAGCGTATGAATGGACATCTGATGGATTGAACCACTGCTGTTGAACCGCATAAAGCAAAGCCTGTGAACGGCTTTTCACCTTCAATTTTTTATAGATGTTACTTATATGAATCTTGACTGTCTTATCACTGATAAAAAGCATATGGGCGATTTCTTTATTACTGAGCCCTTTCGCCAACTCTCTTAAAACCTCGAATTCGCGCTGTGTAAGTGTTTTACTTCGGATATCCTCTTTCTTATTTTGATTATGAAGCAACGCTTTTGTCATAGAAGGAGGAATGACACAATTTCCTTTCTCTACGCTTTTAATCCCATAGATCAGCTCTTCAATAGACATTTCCTTAAGTAAATACCCGTCCGCCCCGGCATCCATAGCGGCTTGCAGATAATGATCCTGGTCAGTGAAAGTAAGGATCAAAACCTTGCACTTAGGATATTCTTTTTTCACGAACTGCGTCAGTTCAATCCCGCTTACATCTTGTAAATGGATATCTAAAATGATGACATCAGCCATGCAAGTCATTAAGTTCCTTCGAAGTTCCTCCCCGCTGCTCGCTTCACTAACGACCTCCATCCCTTTCTCTAAACCGATAACGTGTGTGATTCCATCCCTTAAAACAACATGATCATCAACCACCATGACTCGAATCATTACCTTCTCTACCTCCCGTTTAACCAAACAAAGATTTAGTAAGACGATGTTTAGAAACACCCAGGTGTTCGCTCAACGACAACATTCGACATAACGAACAATACTACAAAAAAACTTTTGTAAACATTAACACCTGGCACTAGAAGGTATGTTCTCTTTTTGCCTTCCCTATCGTACTTTCAGGGACCCCTATCCTATATGTATAGTTCATATAGTAACACACAATTATTTCCACATGCTACCATTTCAACAGAAGCCGTTCTTAATGAAGGATAAAGAAAAATATAGAAACCTACATTCACCAACAAAAAACCTGGAGGGGAAATCCTCCAGGCTTCATCCATAGATACTAACAGGTTGTTGAGGTTCGGTTTCTTTCTCCTGCCCAATCAAATCATACGTGATCAATGCCGGGCGATGGGTGCGAGGGTCCGTTACAATGGCAGCATCGATATTGAAGACCCGCCTAAGGACTGCCGAAGTCATCACTTCATGTGCCGTCCCTTCCTTGACAATCTTCCCGCCATTCAAAGCGACTAAATGGTCGGCGAAGCGAGCTGCATGGTTTAAGTCGTGAAGCACCATGACAATCGTTCGGCCTTCTTCTTTGTTCAACTTTTCCAAAAGGGTGAGGACTTCAAGCTGATGAGCAAGATCAAGATAAGTGGTCGGTTCATCCAACAGCAGCAAATCCGTCCCCTGCGCTAAGGCCATCGCGATCCACACTTTTTGACGCTGACCGCCGGACAAAGCATCGATTTCACGTTCAGAAAATTGCTGAACACCGGTTACCTCAAGAGCCCACTCGATGATGTCACGGTCTTCCTTCGTCAATTTACCGAATCCGCGCTGATGGGGAAAACGTCCATAAGAAACAAGCTCATAAACCGTCAAACCGCTGGGTGCCTGAGGGGTCTGGGGAAGAACGGCCATTTTCTTAGCGATTTCCTTCGTCGATTCTTTATGTATCGCTTTGCCATCTAAATAGACGGTACCAGACTTCGGTTCAAGCAGGCGCGACATCGTTTTCAAGATCGTTGATTTCCCACAGCCGTTCGGCCCGATGATCGTCGTGATTTCTCCTTCAGGAATATGCAGGTTCAAATCTTCGACAATTTTCACTTCACCATAGGCTATCCCTAAGTCCTGCATGGACATTCTCACCATTGTTGAGCACCTCACCTTATATTTGCAAAAATGATATCCATTCAATGCAGATAGTAATAATCATTCTCAATTAATCGTATACGCAATTTTATTTTTCGTCAAGGCAGAATAAAAAAGAAGCCACCTTTACACCAAAGATGGCCTCTAGGAAAGTTGACTACGATCGGGGGCAAGCGACGGTCATCCTTCTTTAATACTGTGGACCGCGTTGAGCTGTTGAAAAATATTGAAACCAAAACCGGAATTCATCAAAGAAGACTTCCTTTGTCAATTCGATGTTATCAAAGAAATCCTCAAGAACCTCTTCTTCCACATCATCCAAAAGCCCTGTTACATACAAGGGGGTTTGAAAACGGCTGTAGACCTCTCCATATCCGTATGTTTCAAAAACATCTTTCATTTGTTCTTCCCTCATGAGCGCACACTCCTTTTCTCTAGGGTGGCACGATTGCCTCTCTCATATTCCATTTAGCTTTTAAACTGTTTAAGAATAAGGCAGGAATGTTGAAGGACTGGTTTCGAAATTTCTATGAAGCGAATGGGACTACGGGGATGACTCGCTTTCCCGGAGCACCTAGACCCACCCCTTTGTCTCGAAACAGTGTCTTCCACAACCGTTTATCGAGAAGATCGGAAGTACGGTATAATGATAGGCAAGTTAAGGGGAAGGAGTGGTGAATGGTGCCTGTGATTAATCATCGTATATTTATAAAAGCACCCGCTCATCTATGTTTTGATCTCGCGAGAAATGTAGATGTCCATACACAAACCACGAGCAAGACAAACGAAAAGGCGGTGGCTGGTGTGACGGAAGGCTGGATGGAAGAAGGAGACGAAGTGACTTGGGAAGCGACACACTTCGGCATCCGTCAACGACTGACGGCCCGGATTATAGAAATGGATCGGCCGCACCGCTTCGTCGATGTGATGGTCAAAGGAGCCTTTCATTCCTTCACCCACACCCATGAGTTCTTTGAAGAATCAGGAGGCACGATGATGGTGGATACATTCGCCTATCAATCACCACTCGGCCTCCTTGGTCGTATGGCCGACCGTCTTTTTCTGGAGAACTATATGAAAAGCTTGATCAAATTTCGTGCCCATGAACTAAAAAAGATGGCAGAAAATGAAAAAGACTCAGAGTTGAACTCTGAGCCTTAAATAATCACGGTTGAAGAGTCAGGACTTCCCCCTCCACTTCATCCGTAGAGGTCAGGTGATACTCCCCTTCCACCCAATCTTCCAGTTGATCGTGATACCAGTCGCTTCTGAAATGACCGGATTGCCCAGGGCCGACGACATGGTATGCTTCGGTCGGATCTTCCATGTCGATGACAAAGCGCCACGATGCTCCGTGATTGACGAGGCCTTCACTGTTGAAACCAGCGGCACGGACCGTTACTCGACTGCCACTGACCGGATGAGGATCGCCCGGATTCAGGAACCTATCCAGAAATCCGATACTTGAAAGAGGATGGGTGAATTCAACCGCATGCGCTTCTCCCCATTCCCATTCTGAAGGATCTTCTCCATACTCTTCCTTCACCTCATTCAGCGTCGCTTGAAAAGCTTCAGAGATCACTGATCCCATCCCTCCTGCTTTTTGCATCCATCGGGACTCATCGCCCATCCGCAACAATTCATCCGTTGTCTGTCCGGACCCTTTGAAAAATTGTTGCATGTCTCCTGACAGATCCACATTGTAAAGTTGATCCTCGATGTTCGCCATCCAACGGTGGAAAATCAACGGCTGGGCAAGTGTACGATCATCCTCCCTGTTCCACTCTTCCATCAGAGCCATCGTTTCTTTTTCAAGGGCCGTTACAGCCTCAACCTGCTCCAAAAGAAGGGGTAAGAATTCTTCTGCCTGAAGGTTTTTCACATCCATCTGCATCGCTTGGAATTGCTCCGGCGTCAGTTCGTTTTCTCCCTTGAGCATCTCATTGATGCGTGCGTACCGATAAGGCTGTGCCCAATTGTGGCTGATATGGTAAGGATATTCCTCCGTCGTAATTTTATTGTTCGCCGTTGCAATGAATCCTTCTTCCGGGTTTACCACCCTCGGCAGTTCATTAAAAGGGACGAACCCCTGCCACTCATCCTCAGACTCCCAGCCGCGCATCGGAAGCAGCGCATCCTCCGGCTCATTGTAGATCGGCACCTGGCCATTCGCCTTGTAGGCAATGGTTCCGTCTTTACTTGCAAAAACGAAATTCTGCGCCGGGGCCAGGAACTTCTCCAACCCTTTCTCGAAAGACGCCCAATCATCGGCACGGTTCATCTCAAGCACCGCTTCCAGTTCTGTCGTCGCATCAAGGGCAGTCCATCGTAACGAGAGCAGCGTATCTTTCCCAGACTCCCCTGCATAATCACTGATCACCGGTCCATGGCGGGTCTCTACAACCTCAAGTTCCACATCATCGCCGTCTTTCACATCGATCGTTTCTGTGAACACTTCCGCTTCTTCCCATTCATCTTCGTATAAAAATTCGTGCGGATTCTCAGGATTCCTTTTTTCTAAGTACAGTTGCTGCACATCAGGTCCAACGTTCGTCACACCCCAGGCGATGTTGTCGTTATGTCCAAGAATGATGCCGGGAATACCTGCGAAAATAACCCCTGAAACGTTGTAACCTGGCGCTTCCAAGTGCATTTGATACCAGATGGACGGTGTCGCCATCCCTAAATGCGGATCATCAGCGAGAATCGGTGATCCAGAGGCCGTACGCTCTCCACTCACAACCCAGTTGTTACTCCCGTTAAATTCGTTCGGAATGATGACATTGGCAAAACTTTTCTCGATATCCACAGCGTCTGCTTCGGCAAGGACCGTCGGGGCATCTTCAGGGTATGCCGGGAAAAGTTCGTACGCCTCCTCTTCAGAAAAATTCTGCAGCAAGTAGTAGTTGAACGCCTGGCGCTCCCAGTGGCCGCCAAGGTCGAACGCCATGTATTTTCCTATCGTTAATGAATCAAGCGGTGTCCACGGTTCGGGATCGATGTTCATCATCGCAAACTCCGGGGGCAGCGGTTCGTTTTCCATGAAGGCATTGACTCCCTCCGCAAACGCCTCCAGACGTTCGGTCGCTTCGTCTGAATAAACAGCCAGAGACTTTTCTGCCGCCCGTCTAAGACCGAGGGTCCGGAAATAACGGTCCTGATCCACCGTGGCCTCCCCGACCACTTCACTCAACCGGCCGGAGGCCTGCCTGCGTGCAAGCTCCATTTGAAAGAGGCGGTCCTGCGCCTGTACATAGCCCTGGGCACGAAAGACGTCGAGTTCGTTTTCGGCCTGAATATGAGGCACCCCCTGATCATCTCTCGTCACGGTCACGGACGCTTCCAGTCCAGAAAGAGATGCCTCCCCGTCCGTCTCCGGCAGGCTCCTCAAAGTGTAAGCGTTTACAATAACAACAGCACTAACCAGTAAAATTATGACGATTCCGAGCGTCAGCCAGGTCGCCTTTTTCCAGCGTGGTCTTTTCTTTTTCTGTGGATCGATCTGTCTAGCTGTCTCCATTCCCCCACCTCCTGAACTTTCCTTCATTATATCTCATTTTCGAGAAAATAGATTAAAGAATTTCCGAAACGGGTATGGAACGAGTGTGCTTGACTTTGGAGGTGTAATAATGGAAAAAATCAAAATTAGTGATACATCCATGGAAGCGAGCCGCATCGGCCTTGGCACATGGGCGATCGGCGGCTGGATGTGGGGAGGCACGGATGAAGAACAATCCGTAAAAACCATCCACTCCGCGCTTGATCAGGGCATCAACTTGATCGATACCGCACCTGCTTATGGGTTCGGACGCTCAGAAGAAATCATCGGAAAAGCTGTAGAACAATATGGACGGCGTGAAGACCTTCTGCTTGCTACGAAAGCGGGCATCGATTGGAACGAAGACTCCGTTTTCCGTAATGCCAGCAAAGAGCGCATCCATAAAGAAGTCGAAGATTCGTTGAAACGCTTAAAAACTGATTACATTGATATTTACCAGGTCCACTGGCCGGATCCGATGACACCGATCCACGAGACGGCTGAAGCTCTTTCCTACCTGTACAAACAAGGAAAGATCCGCGCCATCGGTGTCAGCAACTTTTCACCAGAACAAATGGACACTTTCCGCGAAGCAGCGCCGCTGCACACGTTGCAGCCTCCGTACAACATGTTCGAACGGGACATCGAGTCGAAGACGCTGCCTTACGTTCAGGACCATAATATCACGACCATCTCTTACGGATCGTTATGCCGAGGCCTGTTGTCAGGAAAAATGTCCTCAAACCGTGAGTTTGAAGGCGACGACTTAAGAAACAATGATCCCAAATTCCAACAACCGCGATTCAAGCAGTACTTGAATGCCGTGAGCGAACTCGAACAGCTCGCCGAAAACCGTTTCGGCAAGAGCGTGCTTCAGCTCGCCATCCGCTGGGTGCTTGACCAGCCGGGATCCGGCATCGCTCTCATGGGAGGGCGCCGTCCGGATCAGCTCAATCCGATTGATGGTGTCGACAGCTTCACCATCGATGAAGAAACACGTCACGACATTGATGAAATTCTGCTGAAACACGTCAATGATCCAGTGGGACCGGAGTTTATGGCTCCCCCTGATCGTCAGGAATTAGGATTAAAATAACTGATGGACGGACCCTCACGTATGAGGGTCCTTTTTTACGTAGGAGGAAATTCGAACCCAGTTAAAGAACATGAAAAAGGTTGAGCAAGCCAAGCACTAGAAACCAATAAAAGTTTAGAAACTTTTATTCTCGTCAATCGTATAAAAGAAAGAATCAGAAACTCAGGAGGTACGCGTTTATGGATATACTTATTTGGGTGATCATCATCGCCTGTTTCATCGCAAGTTTTGCAAGCGTCATTTTTCCAATCATACCGGCACCGCTCGTGCTGTGGATCGGATTCCTGGCTTATGCGTTCTTCATCAACGGCAGCGGACTATCGGTCTTCTTCTGGATCGGAGCCGTCGTCTTGACCATACTGCTCATCGTCTCTGATATCATCGCTAACAGCTACTTCGTGAAAAAGTACGGAGGAAGCAAATGGGGCGAGCGTTCTGCGGCGATCGGTGTCATCATCGGATCGTTCGTTATTCCGCCGTTCGGCATCATCGTCATTCCTTTTGTGCTGGTCATCGTTGTGGAACTTGTCCAGAAACGATCATCAGAAGAGGCGTTCAAAGCAGCCATCGGCTCTCTGTTCGGTTTTCTCAGCGGGACAGTGGCTAAAATCATCATCCAGGCGATTCTCATCATCTGGTTTTTCTTTGACATTTAAACAGAATAGAAAAAATCTCAGAGTTGAAGGCTCTGAGATTTTTTTGTATTTCGTTCATTTCCCTATCTACCTAATCAAAGACTTTCAGTAACAGGAGACTTCTTCTCAAGTTTTTTTTCTTTGGATAAAAACCATCCGCCGACAGCGATCAACAATAGAACTGACCAGAACGTGATTTTCCATGGAGCGCTTTTTGCAAAACCCTCGGATAAAATTGCGATCTCCGGGTGGGCCATCGTATAGACGGCAAGCTTTACACCTACCCAGCCGACGATCAGGTAAGCGGCTGTTTCAAGACCAGGGCGGCGATCCAGCAAGACGACAAAATAGCTGGCCGCAAACCTCATGATGACGAGCCCGATGATACCTCCTGCGAGGATGACAGCAAAGTGGCCGCCATCCAAACCGCCCACTTGCGGGAGACTGGTGAGGGGTAAGGTTACGGCTAGAGCAACCGCAGCTAAAATAGAATCGACAGCAAAAGCAATATCCGCAAGCTCCACTTTTATGACCGTAGCCCAGAAACCTGAGCCCTTTTTAACTGGCGATTTCTTCGCTTTCACTTTTGGCTTCAGCACATGCTTTTTTAACAAATGGTAAGCAGCAATACCGATCAGGTAAATCGCCCCGATTGCCTGAACCTGCCAAATGTTGACGAGATAGGAAATGAGGAACAAAGAAGCGAAGCGGAACAAAAAGGCCCCTGCCAAACCGTAAAACAAGGCTTTCTTTCTCTTCTCCTCAGGAAGGTGTTTGACCATCGTCGCGATCACGAGCGCATTATCCGCAGCAAGAATCCCCTCAAGACCAATTAAAATCAACAACACCCAGCTGTATTCCAAAACTAAAGCGAAGTCCATTTTCTTTTCTCCCTATTTTTAAGTTTTTTAGTTTACGATGAGCTCATCATGATCAAAACTTTTAGCATTGTTCTCATAGACTAGGCGCGTCTGCAGTTTATAAGACCTTCCCTCAGATAATGGAGGAAGGGTTCGAGGTAATTCATAACGGAAAGGATATTCATCATATCCACCTGCTTCCATTGTCCGTGTCATGAGGACAGTGGTGACCGGTTGGACCAATAAGGGCTTCTTCCCTCGCTCTATGACGACCAAATCGCATTCCAGACGCTTGATGTTTTGTTTTCTCCAACTCCCGGATAGTTGGAAGACTCCGGACAATACATAAGGATCTTCTCCTTTAGGATCAAGAACAAGATCCACCTTCGGCTTGCCGATTCTTAATCCATTCATCCATTTGGTTAACAATGAAAATCCCTCCTATGAATATAAAAAAACCTTTACCAACAAATGGTAAAGGTTTTTGAGAGTTTTCATTTAATCCCTTTACCATTATGGCAAAGGTCTCGCGAACAACGTTACGTTGCCAGGTATGCCGGAGGCCGGATAGGCCACGTAATGACGACATAACTGTAAGCTACTCCCCTTTGGAGTCATATAAGCTCTTATGAGCACAGTTTTCACTCGCTGACTGTAACTAAATCATAATAAGTTTTCAGAAAAATGTCAATTCTTTTTTCTGCTTTTTAGCAGCTTTTTAATATTAAAGTATATGGCAGTTTTCTTGAAGACTCAGTTTCGAGATGTTTGGGGGCTTCGTTTGCCATATTTGGAGTCAGGGGTGGCTGGGAAGCTACCCCATTCGATAAAGGGGATAACGAACCCCTTTGCCAAGTTGGAAGGTCTTCCTCTATCCCGATTGTTGTAAGCATAAAACGCTCTGTATCAAGCTTTTAGGGTTCAATCACCCCGGCATGAGAGTTTCATGCTTATACTCCCATCAAACTGAAAAGCTGAAGATTGGAAAGTGGTTTCGGGATAGTTATATAGCAAAGGGGCGGAGGGGAATGGCGAGACTCCTATCTTAAGTGTGGAAGCGCCTCGCTCAGCGGCGTATGGACTGGACTGAGCTGGCGGAGATAAAGGAAACACGAAGAACGAAGTGATTCGATGTTGACTTATCG
>NZ_JAYLVQ010000068.1:0-1275 GCF_035818575.1 Halobacillus sp. HZG1 | reverse complement strand
TGGAGTGACACAGTTAAATAAGACTCAATAAAACACCTAGGCTGCCATTACTCTGAATTCAATTGGAGTATGGCAGTTTAGTTTTTTAAAAGGTCGACAATAATTGTAGTAATACATGTACGTTTCTACTTTTTCACGTACTGTATGATTATCTAACTTCCCTCGGTCCAGAGGGTTGAATTCTTCCGATTTTAATTGGGAGTGGAAGGATTCGATGACGGCATTATCAAAGCAGTTTCCCCGCCGGGACATGCTTGTGATAATGCCTCTTTTTTTGGTCTCTTCTTGAAATTCATAAGACGTATACTGTGACCCTTGATCACTGTGAAGGATCACTTCATACACATCACGCCCCTCGCAAGCTTTCCTCAACGTATCCAATACTAATGATTTCTCTTGATTGTCACTAATGGAATAAGCGAGAATTTCATTATTGTACAGATCCATAATCGTTGATAAATATAACATTTTCTCTCCATAAGGAAGGTAGGTAATATCTGTCACCCACTTTTCATTAGGTTTGGATGCATGAAAATTCCGTTCTAAATAATTGGGGACAACAATTTTGCTTTCACCGGCAATATAGGACTGTCTCTTTGGTTTCACACGACACTGAACATGGTACTTCTGCATAATTCTTTGAACCGTGTTTCGGTTCACCTTTACTTGATGTTCTTTACGTAAGAGATCCCGGACCATACGGTGACCTACTCGAAACTTTAATCCTTCACAAATCTTTAGGATCTTTTCTTCTAACACCGTTGGCCCCCATTCCTTTCCCCGCCAACGATAATACGTGGCTTTAGCTACACCGAAGCACTCACAAATAGCTTTAACAGTGTACTTATGCTTAAATGCTTCTACAATTTGGATGAATACTTCTGGAACCACTTCCTTTCGATTTCCTGATACTTTCCCAATAATTCTTCCTTCATTTCATAGTAAGCAACTTTTTTCTTCAATAGCGCAACTTCATCCTCATCTTCTGGTCCTAAACCATAAGAATATTGCTTACCTAAAGGCTGAGCGAAACGATGGCTTTCGCCGTTTCTAAACCATTTCATCCAGGTTTTAATTTGAGATTTATTCTTAATTCCGAACATATCCATCAACTCTTGATTCGAGTGATTCCCCTCTAACTTTAATTGAACAACTTTTTTCTTTACTTCTTCGGGATAATGAACTTTCTTACCCATAAGAAAAACACCTCCAAGTGTAAGTAGTATTAGCACTTTGAAGGTGTTCTATTAAGTCTCATTTTATTAGGTCACTCTA
>NZ_JAYLVQ010000067.1:0-1147 GCF_035818575.1 Halobacillus sp. HZG1 | reverse complement strand
GGGGCGATTGTCTAATTAGTGACGGTCGTCTTTTTACATAAAAGCTTATCTAAATTCACTGGAAAATGAAACCATCAAAGATATTTTACGTAGGCTATAGTAACAGATCGTTATAGTTGAAAGAGGTGGATGATTAAATGTCTCATAAGGTTTGTCCAAAATGCCAAGGATGTATGGTTGAGTGTTATGTGGATCAGGGTTTAAAAGGAATTTTAGTAAAGAATTCTGTAGGAGATAAGATTTTTGGAAACAAAAAGAACACTCGAATTAACCCCAATATTTGTTCCGGTTGCGGATGGGTCGAATGGTTTGCTGAAGAACCGCAGAAATTAACGTAGTAGTATATCTTATTGAAAGGATGTTTTTTTGGAAGACCGAAATGCTTATCGTTTTGAAGAAGGTTTATTTAGAATGGCTAAATTTCGTCGTCTAATTGTTTGGGTTTTAGGTGTCCTTGCAGTGTCGCTCATCATCATGTCTGTTTCCCCTCTAAATAATTTTTATAGCGGGTTTACATCCAGTCTTATGATTATCTTATTTTTATATATTACGCCGATAGTATGGTTTTCCTCTTACTTACATAAAAAAGGATTATCACTTACTTACTTATTCGAGGGGAAAGGACATTTAAGAAAAACGGATGTTATTGGCTCAATCTTCATGCCAATGTTTTTTGGATTAGGAATTTTAATTTTATGTATGGGTTTACTTTTTCCTTTTCTACCCGAAGTTACGAACACCAGTGAATTTACTATGAATGAAAGTTCTATTTGGCTATTTGTATTTAATGTCTTAACCTTGGTATTGATAGCCCCTATATGCGAAGAAATAGTTTTTAGGGGTTATTTGCTTGGGCGTCTAAGTTATAAATATGGGAATACAATCGGCATTATCATTTCTTCTATTTTGTTTGGAATTCTTCATCTGCAAAATGTATTTGGAGCTGCTATGTTTGGAGTCATTATGTGTGTGCTCTATATTAAAACAAGTAGTCTGAAGCTCCCTGTATTAATACATATCTCTTTTAACTTTCTAGTCAGTGTAAGAGATATTTATTACAGATATTTTCTAGATGGGAATAGTTCTTCTGAACCTTTTCCATCGCCCGTAATTGTTATTGTCGGAGGACTTATTCTGATTTCTTTAT
>NZ_JAYLVQ010000066.1:0-67880 GCF_035818575.1 Halobacillus sp. HZG1 | reverse complement strand
ATAAAGGAAACACGGAGAGCGTAGCGATTCGATGTTGACTTATCGTACAGAAGCGAGGGAAGTCTCACTAGCCGCTAGGCGCCGGAACCGGATATCTAGGAGGAAAAAAGTGCTTGGTGAGACCCCACAGGACGCAGTCCGAGGAGACTCACCGCGCTCCCGCGGAAAGCGAGTCATTCCCCGCAGCCTCCATCCACTCAACAAACGTCTCGAAACTGAGTCTTCAAGAAACCTGCCATTTAGCTTAATAACATTTTAAGGAGAAGACTATGGGTTGTCGGCTGTAAGTTCCATAGTATAATAGACATGGTTGAATAATGTACGAAGGTGGATTTATATGCTTAATTTCAAATGGTCACAGTGGCTGGTCCTATCCTTTTTCGTCCTATCCGCTTGTTATATGATAGTTTTATCCATCACACAACCATACCTTGGTATTGATGTGAAGGAAAGGCAAGGAGAATGGGTAGTAACTTCTGTTCATACAGGAAGTTGGGGAGATCGTCATAGTGTTCCGCTCGGAGGAGAAATCAATTCGATCAATAATGCCCCTCCAGAAGAGCATCGTTCCGTTTCTATGTTCAATGAATTAGAGGGGGCCTATTCCTTTTCCATACAGCACAATGGTCAGGAAACGGCCTACACTGATATTGAAAACTCAAGTCCGATTCATTGGTTGTTATATATTGTACTGCCTGTTCTTTTCTTTTTAGTTATCCTCGGTATATCCTATTTGGTTCATAAACGGGTCCCGAAAAGGTATTCAGCGGAACAGTTGATTTTGTTCTTCCTGGCAATTGCTACAGGGTACTTAAGTAACAGTGGGGCAGTAAGAGATAATCTCTACGGCTTGTTTTTAAACACAGGCTTGTTTTTGTTTGCACCTGTGATTTTAATTCATTTTTTATATAATTACTTTCAGGAATTGAATATTTATTGGTTCTCTAAAAAAATCGTTTATCTGTTATACATTACTGTTGGGGCTGTTTCGTTACTTGAAGGCTACTTCCTTATCACTGAATCTTATCCAGCTGTTTTTGAGCCGATCCCTGGTTTCTTGCTTTTAGT
The DNA here is from genome assembly GCF_035818575.1 of Halobacillus sp. HZG1. Classification (NCBI taxonomy): domain Bacteria; kingdom Bacillati; phylum Bacillota; class Bacilli; order Caryophanales; family Bacillaceae; genus Halobacillus; species Halobacillus sp. HZG1. The sequence continues at coordinate 66,812 of NZ_JAYLVQ010000066.1, read as the reverse complement.
TTTGTATATTGTATCTTTTTATATCGTATACCGGGGGCTGTTTATTCACAAAGGTGCAGCTGTGGGACCTATTTTTAAATATATGGCTGTAGGAATGACGATTGCGTTCTTTCCTTATATTTTTCTATATCTGATTCCTGCCCTTGCTTTTGGAGTGAAAGTGATTTCACTTGAAGTGGGAGCTATGTTTCTTATTGCTTTACCAATTACTTTCATGTATTTGGTAACAAGGGAAAGATTGATTGATATTGACTTTGTCATGACGCGTGTGCGGTACTATATGATCCTCTCTGTCATCCCTAGCCTGGCTCTTATGTTTACCATTGGATGGCTGGTTGAAGAAGATCTATTCGCCGTCAGTTATATTCAAATGTTTTTATTGTTTCAATCTTCATTGGTCATATTCTTATCAGTAAAAGAAGTGTTGGATTTCAAACTTCAGCGTTATTTGTTTTCCGCTCGCTATGGTTATCAGGAAAGCATGCACCGAATGGCTCAGGATATGAAAGACCAATCCAACGCAGTCGACTTAATGAAGGTCATGCGTGATGAAGTGAAAAATGTACTGAATGTTCGGGATATTTATATTTATTCGAAGCATAACAAACGAAATATGTATTGTGTGTATGACCAAATCCCGAAGGACATCATCGACCATTTTGATGAGCATCTAAACAATTACCATTATGATATCGGATCGGTGATTGAAACGGAGAAAGGGTTTGGGGTCATTGTAGGCTACTCGTTAGAAAAGCTGACCATGATGTGGTGTGAAGGGAAAAAAGACTACACAAATTTAAACCGTGATGAGAAGACCTATTTGCAAACCATCTCCCATAATGCAAACATTGCCATTCAAAATATGAACACAATTGAAGATCTATTAAAAGAACTCCGTAAGTTGAGAAGCGATCAAACGCAAAAGTATCCTACCTGGCTTTCAAGGTTGTTGTTTACAATCGCTGAAAATCAAAGAAAACAACTTTCCATTGATTTGCATGACACCGTCTTGCAAGAGCAACTGTACCTTTATCGAAAGATGGATGATTTGATTAGACAAAGGAATGATTTAACTCCAAGTCTCCACGCAGAGTTAATGGTTTATAAAGAGTCTCTCCTAGACAGTATTCACTTGATTCGGGAGACATGTAATGAGCTGCGTCCTGCATTCATTGAGGAGATGGGGCTTGTTCAATCCTTAAAGAATTTAATTCATCAATATCAGCTTCGCTCCAACTTTACGGTTTATTTTACAGATGAGCGCTTTGATGCAGAATTGGATCAAGAGCGGATCTTAGCGATCTTCCGAGTGGTTCAGGAACTTTTGACGAATGCCATGAAACACTCTGATGCCAAAATCGTAAAATTATCATTATCCAGCCAGGAGAATCATGTCATGCTTTTATATTCCGATAATGGGAAAGGCATGGACTATTCCGTTCAACGTGATTTGTTTTCGCATATTGGTTTATCAGGCATTGAACAACGAGTCAATGGTTTAAATGGACATCTGGAAATAGAAACCTCACCAGGCGAAGGATTTAAGACGATGATTACGTTTCCGATCGAAATAAAAAGGGAGGTCCAAGTATGATGAATGTGCTAATTGTGGATGATCATCCTGCGGTAGGAGCAGGTACGAAATCGATGCTCGAGCAAGAAGGGGACATGCAAGTGGATGTTACTCATGAAAATGAACAGGTAGAGCCCCTCTTAAGCGAAAAGAATTATGAGATTGTTCTATTGGATTTATACATGCCTGGAATAAACGGGATCGAGTTGGCGAAGAAAATACGAAAGTCTTATCCTGATCTGAAGCTCCTTATTTATACAGGTTTTGATTTGAACACCCACTTCAATATGTTGGTGGAAGCAGACATTAATGGATTTGTCAGCAAAACCGCGACCAGTGAGCAGTTGGTAACCGCGATTCGCTGTGCATGCAGGGATGAGGTCGTCATTCCTATACACTTATTTAAACAACTGAGAAGGTCGGAGGCATGTGTCACCACCTCTACTGAAACAGAAAAAGGCAATAGCTTTTCTTTGAATGAAAAAGAACAGTCCATCTTACAGGAAGTGGCATCTGGTTTTACAAACAGAGAAATTGCACAAACCCTTCACATGTCGCAGAGAAGCGTGGAGTACACGTTGACCGGTATCTTTAATAAACTGAATGTAAGATCGCGAACAGAGGCGCTCTTCAAAGCTCAAGAACTCGGGCTTGTGTCTAAATCGTGAAAGCGTAGCACAGGGCGACCTCCCTGTTCATACGATACAGAGACTAAATGATTCCCCTCATATAAGCTCAGGGACAACAAGGAGGGGTACGCTTGTGAAGGAGGACGGCTATCGGCCAACACAAATTCTTACCAAGCGGGAGCGAGAAGTTTTCGAGCTTCTAGTACAGGATAAGACGACACGTGAGATCGCAAAAGAGCTCTTCATTTCAGAGAAAACTGTGCGGAATCACATCTCGAACGCAATGCAAAAGCTAGGGGTGAAAGGACGTTCCCAGGCAGTGGTAGAACTGCTGCGTATGGGGGAACTGGAATTGTGATCTCCATAGAACAGCAAACCATTGCTTTTGAGATGGAGGGGGTCCTTTCAGGTAAGGTCGCGTTTGACGCAGCCATACCTGAAAGGGTTTTTCTTATAAAGAGAAGTTAGACCTTGAATTTTTCTGCTCAAACCATGAGAATGGAATTTATAAAGTATTTTCGTTAGGAGTGCTGAATGTGACTAAATCACAACAGACGTCCATGATGGCTGATGTAGAAAAAGAGTTGAGATACATAGCCGGAATTATTAAACAAAGAGGACGAGTTATCTTAAATCATTATCCAATTACAGCTCCACAATTCGTTGCTCTCCAGTGGCTTTTAGAAAAGGGAGACATGACGATTGGAGAGCTCTCTAATTATATTCACCTTGCTTGCAGTACCACAACAGACCTTGTAGATCGTATGGAAAAGAACGAGCTTGTAGAAAGAGTTCGTGATCCTAAAGACCGTCGTGTTGTTCGTATTCATGTCCTGGAAAAGGGAGAAAAAATCATCCATGAGGTGATTGAGAAACGCCAGAATTACCTCGAAGAAGTTTTGAAGGGCGTGCCGGAAGAGGACGTAGAAACACTCAACCGCTTACTCCACGTTCTCCATGAAAACATGAAAGAGACAGACAAGGAAACAGACAACTAAGATATAAAAGAGGGATGCGAATTGAAACAACCGATAGGAGTTATAGATTCAGGCGTAGGCGGTTTGACGGTGGCAAGAGAGTTGATGCGTCAATTACCCAAAGAGACTTTTCTCTATTTAGGCGATACTAAAAGGTGTCCGTACGGTCCTAGGTCAGAGGAGGAAGTTCGAGCATTCACATGGCAGATGGTTAATTTCTTATTAGAGAAAAACATTAAAATGTTAGTGATTGCCTGTAATACAGCCACGGCTTATACCCTTACAGAACTTCAGGAAACATTGAATATTCCTGTGATCGGTGTCATTGAACCTGGTGCACGTGCAGCGATTAAGTTCAGTCGTAATAAACGAATTGGTGTCATCGGTACCGAAGGAACAATTGAAAGTAAAGCCTATCCCAATGCACTCGCAGCTATCGATCAAAACATCCGTGTCAATGGTCTTGCCTGCCCACCTTTTGTACCTATGGTGGAAGACGGGATTCTATCCGGTCCGAGAGCTGAAGGGATCGTTTCCAACACCCTGCAGCCTCTAAAAGAAATGAATCATATCGACACACTGATCTTAGGATGTACTCACTATCCCTTGATTAAAGATCTCGTGCAAAAAGAGATGGGAAGTCATATCCAAGTCATTAGTTCCGGTGAAGAAACAGCAAGGGAGGCTAGTTTGATCCTTGCTTATCATAAGTTGTTAGAGAAAGACAATGCCTCTCCAGCCCATGAATTTTATACGACGGGAGATATGGAAAAGTTCCGACTAGTTGCAAACAGCTGGTTTGACGAACCTGTACAAATTCTTAAATCTGTTCAAATTGAACATGTTCCGAGCTCTGCTTACTAAAGCAGAGCTTTTTTTTAAAACTAATGCTGTGAAAGGATAAAAAGCCTGGCACCTGACAGAAAAGTTTGGTGCTTGTCACTATTTTGGGAACAACGGTGGCAGGCACCGGTATAAGAATTAAAAAATCAGGTAGGCGTATTCACTTTTTTTAAATAAAAATCTCATTTTCATTCATAAAATCTTCTGGTCTAATCCCTCAAGGGGCTCGTATATATGGTAGTACAATCTATCTCAGGAGGGAAAACTATGAAGAATTACGGCTACAAACCCTTCATACTCGCGGTTATATTACTGTTGAGTGCAGGGTTACTATCAGGCTGCCTTTTTGAAGGAGAGCAATCATTAGAGAAAATGGATACACCAGAAGAGGCGGTTACAACAACGCCAGATCCGAGTAGTGATGAACCTCAACCTGAAGGAGAAGGTGAAAATACAGAAGGGGAAGAAGGAGAAGGAACTAAAGAGGAGTCTTCTTCAGCCACAGTCGCTCGTGAGGTATATTTATTGGACGCGAACGGCATGGTTGCCCCGCAGACCTTAGAGCTGCCCGCATCAGAAGAGGTGGCGACACAGGCACTGGAGTATATGGTGAAAGACGGGCCTGTAACCAACTTACTGCCAAATGGTTTTGAAGCGGTCCTTCCTGCTGGAACAGAAATTCTCGGAGTGAACGCCAAAGAAGATGGAACGCTTGTGGTAGACGTATCGGAAGACTTCAAAAATTACGCGGCTGAAGATGAAGAGAAGATTTTACAAGCCATGACTTATACTCTGACTCAGTTCGAAAATGTGAAACGAATTAAACTGTGGATCAACGGTCACGAGCAGCAAGTCATGCCTGTCGACGGGACCCCGATCTCTAAAGGGGTCTCCCGTGCTGACGGGATCAACCACAGTGTTGGGAACAACACAGACATTATGAACAGTGAAGCGGTCACGGTTTATTTCCCTGCCCAAAATGGGGAACAGGTTTATCAAGTTCCGGTGACCACTCGTGTAGCTAAAGAAAGTGATGAATATACCGCCATGGTACAGGCATTACTGGAAGGGCCTGAACTCGGAAGTGCATTGATGAACCCTTTCAATGAAGGAGCAGAATTGGTCAAGTCTAAACTTGAAAATGGTGTCCTTACGGTTTCATTCAATGAAAATATACTGACCAGTGTGGACGAGCAACCCTCCTTATCTGATGCTGCTTTAGCGAGTCTTGTCATGAGCCTTACCGATCAAGCGGATATTGAATCAGTGGAAGTTCATGTAGATGGAACCGAACAAGTGTTCAACGAAGCCGGAGAGCCATTGGCTGAACCTGTGACACGGCAGGATATCAATGGTGCAGAAGCTATGTAGTCACAAAATCTAGTAACCAGGCGCTTCAAAAGTGAAAAGCTTTTGAGGCGCTTTTCCATTTGAGCTTTAACTACCTCACGCATGTAATTTGTGTTAAGATGGGCAAGGATAATGGTGTAGGTAAAAGGAGGTCGTTACTGATGAGGAATGATCATCGGGAAGTCAACGAACTAAGAAAAGTAACAATCGAAACGGATTATGTGAAGCATCCAGAAGGGTCCGTGCTGATTAGTTTTGGAGATACGAAAGTCATTTGTAATGCCAGCGTAGAGGATCGTGTACCTCCTTTTTTACGTGGACAAGGAAAGGGCTGGATTACAGCTGAATATGCGATGCTGCCTAGAGCGACAGAACAAAGAAATATCCGTGAGTCGTCAAAAGGAAAAGTTTCCGGGCGGACGATGGAAATTCAACGTTTAATCGGGCGTTCTCTTCGTGCGGTTGTAGATTTAGATAAAATTGGCGAACGCACGATTTGGGTCGATTGTGATGTCATCCAGGCTGATGGCGGAACACGTACAGCTTCCATTACGGGGGCATTTGTTGCTGTCGTCATTGCACTAGGCAAATTAGTGAATAAAAAAACAATTAAAGAGCTGCCGATTACAGATTTCTTGACTGCTATTTCTGTAGGTGTCATGCCTGGCGGGGATGAAGTTCTGGACCTTTGCTATGAAGAAGACAGCAAGGCACAGGTGGATATGAACGTCATCATGACTGGAAAAGGTGAATTTGTTGAATTGCAAGGTACTGGAGAAGAAGCAACATTTTCTATGCAGCAGCTGCAAAAGATGTTGTCCCTTGCTGAGGAAGGCGTTACAGATCTAGTCAAACTCCAGGGAGAAGCCATTGGAGAATGGTCAGACGTCATTCGTACAAAAGCGGAGGCGACTAAGTAAAATGAAGGAACTAATAGTGGCGACGAAGAACCCAGGTAAAGTGGATGAGTTCCGCCAGATGTTTTCCAAATACAATATTTCTGTGAAATCCTTGTTAGATATTGATCGTTCCATTGACATAGAAGAAACAGGATCGACATTTGAAGAAAATGCAGCCATTAAAGCAGAAGCTATGGCTGAACATTTCGGAGTGCCTGTCGTGGCTGATGATTCAGGTTTGGAAGTGGATGCATTAAATGGTGAACCAGGTGTTTATTCCGCCCGCTATGCAGGAATAGAAAAAGATGACGAGAAAAATACAGAAAAACTATTAAATGAGCTCAATGATGTACCTGAAGAAAAACGTACAGCAAGGTTTGTGTGTGCCGTAGCGGTGGCAAGACCTGGTGAGAATACTTTTGTTAAAAGAGGAACGTGTGAGGGTACGATCGCTAACGAACCTCAAGGTACAAATGGTTTCGGTTATGACCCTGTATTCATACCGGAAGGGTCTTCACGTACGATGGCTGAACACTCCTCTGAAGAGAAAAACGCAATCAGTCACCGTCACCACGCCATACAAAAAATCGAAGAGTGGTTGAAAACTCAAAGCTAATCGAGGTGAGTCGTATGCCGAAAGTTTTAATTCTAAGTGATACCCACGGTTTAAAAAACGAAGTGATGGAAATTAAAGATCGACACCATGACGTTGATGCCATGATACATTGTGGAGATTCGGAACTCGCTTATGAATCAAAAGAGCTTGAAGGCTTCTCTTATGCAAAAGGGAATTGTGATTTCGAACCAGAAATGGAAGAAGAACAAATCCTGCAAGTAGGAGAAGTGATGTTTTTGGTCGTTCATGGTCATTTGCATCAAATCAAATCAACCTTAATGCCCCTCTCGTACCGTGCAGAAGAAGTTGGAGCGCAAGTCGCATGTTTCGGTCATTCCCATATTGCAGGAGCCGAAAAAGTTGGCGACACACTCTTCATCAATCCTGGAAGTGCAAGGCTCCCGAGAGATCGAGAAGAGCCTACGTATGCAATTTTAGAATGGACTGACGTAAGTGAAGCCCACTTGCAATTTTACCATGTGAACGGGGATCCAATGCCTGATTTACAAATGACAACAGCAATTGCAGCGAAGAATTAAATTCTTTGCTGCAACCCTGTTGACATTTTTCCGTATCCTTAATATAATAGTTCTTGTCCGCTTCACAAGACAGCAACAAAAAACTGTTTTTTACAACAAGCTAATTTATGAAACAATCAGAAGATAAAGCTATGAATTCTAAACGATGCGGGTGTAGTTTAATGGTAAAACCTCAGCCTTCCAAGCTGATGACGAGGGTTCGATTCCCTTCACCCGCTCCATTACATATTTCAAACTTAATGAGTATGTCCCAGTAGCTCAGCTGGATAGAGCAACAGCCTTCTAAGCTGTGGGTCGGGAGTTCGAATCTCTCCTGGGACGCTAACCAAAAAAACGCTGAAACCTTTGATATATAAGGGTTTCAGCGTTTTTGTTTGGGTGAATATCTATTCCTTAGAAACATAGAAAAACCCCATTTGGGGCAGAAATGGGGCAGGATTTTGAAAAGGACTTATTTTAGATTAATGAGGCTGAACTGCGCCCGTGCATCTTCTTTGAATTTTTTAGTTATATCGGAACCATTATTGAATAAATAATCTTCTAGCTTAGGCTGCAAGTCATCCATGATACTGTTGTACTCTTTTATGTAGTGCTCGAAATGAGAATAGTAGTAGTTTAAAAATCTTTCTTGGAATTTCTTTGTAAGTTCTCCTTTGCTCTCATGTCCGGTGAATGGATCCATAACCTTTGGGACGTACACCACATTCCAAGGTGCAGTAAATAAATACGGGTTTTTGGTTCTGCCAAATATATGTGATACTTGGAAGTTTCTTATACGATTGTATTTTGATGTAGGTTTTTCCTGTCTTGAATATCCTGACAGCTCTCTTAATAACTTTGTGGGCTTTGTATTGTTCGTGGGATCCATATGAAAGTTTTTGTGCCCAAACAGTTTCTCGTATAGGTTCAGGTATAACTCCGTTCCTGCAGCATTTCTCCCATAGCCTCTGACATAAATCTTTTCATCCCCACTGTAAATATTGCCCTTTATAAATTCCCATTCTTTCCTTACTTGATCATCGGGAATAACAATAGTTTTGTTAATTCCAAACTCAATCATTTCCTCTTCATCAATATTGAACTTTTCCATGAATAGTTGGTATCCATCAAGCATTAGATTAACACCTCGTTTTTTATAGCAGATTAAGCAAATAAAATAGCGTGCAATATCTGCACGCTATTATTAACCTATATTTTATCATAAGTGTGTGAATGTTCAGGAATTCTTTTGGTTAAAAAACGCACTAAAATGTGCAGCTGCCACCTGATCAACTTCTTCAATGTGATGGCCGTAAATGTCCATGGTTGTTCCAATCTTTCTGTGACGCACACGCTGACTAATGGACTTGGTAGGGACATTCTGTTGTATCAAATAAGTTACTGAGTAGTGTCTTAAATCATGAAACCTTAAGCCCTCAATATTATGACGCTTTCTAAACCTGCCCCACCATTGACTAACACTATCGGGCCTCATTGGCTTACCTAATTCATCTGCAAATAGGAAAACCTTATTAGGGTCGTACTGGCGCTCTCTAGTTCGGATAAACTCCTTTTTACGCCTGTTCTTAATCTGAGTAACCATTTCCAGCAGTTCACTAGGTATGGAAGCAGTACCCTCCATTCCGTTTTTAATTTCTTTTATAAGTAATTCTCCGTTCTTTTGTTGAGAAAGCGACTGTTCAAATAAAATAGCGCTTTTTTCGTTAAGTAAATGTCTTTCCTCTAATGCAACGAGTTCACCCTCTCGGCATCCTGTCACGAATGCAATCCAAAACATTACTTGTTTTTCAAAAGGCTCTTGGTTGATACATCTGATAAGGTGGTCTATTTTCTCTCTGGAGTAGGAGAGAGGTTTCTTTTGTTTAACAGTAGGGGGCTTTATATTCCTTGCAGGGTTATTCTTTATTAGCTCAAACTCATCTGCAGCTGTAAGTAGGCTTTTAAAAGCCTTGTAACAGTTTCTAATAGTAGAAGGGGATAATGCCTCTTCTTTACCATCTAACCTCCCCGTAGCGTCCTTTAAATCGTCTAGAAAGTTAACTACGTGCATAGCATTAATATCCGACAACTTTAAATGGCCATAATCAGGAAGGATTCTTTTCTCAATAATACTCATGTACTCTCTCAGCGTCCTGGGGGAGAGTTTGTCTTGCGCATACTTCTTAATCCATTCTGGATAAAAATCTTCCAGCCTTGTGTAATTTGGCTTTGTATAATCCCCACTCAAAACTTCTGCTTCGAATCTTGCTAACTCTTGTCGAGCTAATGTTTTATTTTTAACTTTAACATTTCTTCTTTCACGAATCGGTTTTCCTTTAGCATCATAACCTGTAACCACGGAGAGTCTAAATGATCCTTTACCTCGCTTTTCAATGCTACCCATAGATACCACCTCCATATTTTATTTTAATAGCTGACATAAAACTGGTTGGTACAATTTGAACGTCGTTTTATTTGGTCAAGTCTTTCCTCGCATAGCTCATAAGACACCTTAAAATCATGAGACCACCGGTCCAGGATTTCAGGATCATCAAGATCATATCGTCTAATCATGTGATAGGGGAGAGCAGCGTATAGCGTAAAATGCCTTGCATCACGTTCTTGCAATTCTCGGAATGCTTCCGGCATCATAGATTGTTTTCCAACATGCCTCATAGCATGACAGAATTCATGAAAGAACTGTTCGCGTTGTTGTAAGGGGTCCAATGAAGTATTGAGAACGATTTCCTTATACCGTCCAAAGCGGACGTAGCCACTTTGCATGGGTTTGTAGTGAATAAAGATTTCGTATTTCATGGCTATTTTTTTTAGTTTTAGGTCTATTGGATATTGGAATTTGTGCTTTATGTACCAATTAGATACCCAATCTTCAAGTGCAGTTGTAGTGTATTGTGGGAACTTCATACTATCACCATCCTCGACAGTATTATACGAACAAATGTTCTTGTTTTCAATTCATAAACACAAAAAAAGAAGTGCCTGGAATTATCCAGACACTTTTTTGTCACTTTTTATTTCGTAATTTGTTTAAAAGGTTTTCTGCTTTCTCTCTAGCTTTCTTTGTTTCATCTTCTAGAATGGTTGCATCTTTCAGCGAACCATCTTTTGCAAACTGCACGTCTAAGATGTCGCCTTCTTTAGCATTAGCTGGCAAGTTATCTTTTTCGGCATTTACAATGACTGTTTCATCAGGTCTATACAAAAGTACAGCATAATTTCCCTCGAATCGATCGAGTGTGTATTTACCGTTTGAACTCATCAATTAATCCCCCTTGAGGATCATAAAGTCTAGCAGTATCACCATTATTATCCCAAAGATAAGCTCGAGACCACTGCAATACGCTTGGTCGATTCTCATATGAGCTTCTTCCGGAGGTCACTGTGACACTAGCGCCTTCCTTCAGTGTGTAATCGCTAGGGAAGTTAAACGTTTGGTTGCCATCGACACTTACTAATCTCCAACCATCCATGGAAATATCTCGATTATCAATATTCTTAATCTTAACCGTTTCTGCATCAAGATCTAAGTTAGTAATATCAAGCTTTCCTGTCGTTGGTTCAGGGTCTGGTTCTGGATCAGGCTCAGGAGTAGGTTCATCCGTACCGCAAGCTGAAGGAGAGGAACTTGCTGAAAGTGATGAATCTCCTTTATTAGTAAATACCACATCTTCACCATTTAGCTCCCATATCATATAGTCGCTAACTCCAGCCCTCTTAAGCCTGTTAATTACTTCACTATCCGGGTGGCCATATTGGTTATCAATACCGGCAGAAATAACCGCGAAGTCCGGAGAAACTTCATCTAAGAATACTTGAGTAGAGCTAGAGTCTGAACCGTGGTGTCCAACTTTGTACACTTCGGATTGTAGATCAAAGTTTTGAACCATATTCATTTCTGCTTCTGCAGCGGCATCTCCAGTTAGAAGGTAATCATTCTCACCATAAGAGACTTTTAACGCTACGGAAGCGTTGTTGTTATCTGAATATCCATCCCCATTATTCAGTACTTGGATATCCACAAGAGGATCTACATTAAGATAGGATCCCACTTCAGGAACATCGAATGGAATATCCTTTTGATCTACAAGGTTAAGATAATCCATGTAAGTTTGAGATGTATGTGATTTTCCACTGTCTATAACCTGTTTCACAGGGAACTCATTCATTACATCAATTAAGCCGCCGATATGGTCAGCATCTGGATGTGTAGCGACTACCATGTCTAAAGATTCCACTCCGTGATCTTCTAAATAACAAATCACATCATCACCAGCACTACGTTTACCAGCATCAATAAGAATGTTTTTTCCATTCGGGGTTTGAATTAAAGTGCTATCCCCTTGACCTACATAGATGAAATGTACCTTCATATCTCCAATAGTAAGGAGGTTAGTGACAACTTTTTGAGAAATAGCGTTGGTGCCACCCAAGATTACTGCTTTACCATCTACAGTCGAAAGGTATTCTTTAGTTTCTAAGATTGTAGAAGTAGGGTGGGACAAAACAATGTCCATACCAAGCTTATTAGCAAGTCCAGAAGCAGCAACTGCATCTGGGTAATCTTCAGTAGACTTACTTACAGATGTTCCTCGAACAAGAATGAAGTCATCGCTTGAAGTATTTAACTCCTTAGCAGCCTGAATGTTTGTAGTATAGCGGTTCTTGCCAGATATACGTTCAACTGTAATTCCCTTTTGTTTAAGGGAAGTCTCAATACTAGGGCTTACTACACCTGTACCACCATAGATTGTTACCTTGTCGATATTACTAGGCAAACTCGCTGGGATTTTGTCTTTAGTAGATAAGTAGATTGGGACTTCATTAATAGCTGAATTACTGGATGCAGATAATGCGTCAGCTACAGTTAACCCGTTAACAAGAATTGCTTCTGAGTTGTTATTTGTTCCTGCTTCTTCATTGATAGCAGAAGCCGTTTCGAAGCGGTTCTTTCCACTTACGCGTTCCACGGAATACCCTTTCACCTTTAAATCGGAAATGACTCCGTTGCTGATGGCGTTGGTTCCACCAAGAGCATAGACCTTTTCTGCTCCAAGTCTTTTTAGCTCATTATGTACAGAACTAGGAAGACTGTTGGTACTTGTGAGCAAAATCGGTGCATCTTTAACACCTGCAAGGCTTGCAGAGGCTAAGGCGTCAGCTGGGTTATCAGCTCTGGCTAAAACAACAGCTTTTTCACTAGTTTCTAAGCCATTAGGCCATCCTTTCTTTGATATAGCAATAGCTGTTTCATATCGGTTGTCACCTTTTACACGTTCAGAACCATTAGCTGCGTCAACAGTAGAAGGAGATTGATACACTAATGATAAAGATAGTAGGAAAATAGTTAAAAAACTAAAAATATTTTTCATCAAAAAAACCTCCCTAATATATCTATACTATATTTACAAACCTTTTGGTTTTAACCTTTTAATAACATCATTTAATTCAATGTTAAAACCAACAGCATTGGTTTGTTTAAGAGAATTATTAAGCTCGTTGTAGTACCTTTGATGATCACCATTGAACAAGAGTATCAATAATCTTGTTTTTGGACGTGAAACTGCTACGTAATGTAAATACCTATCATCTTCACTTGAAAAGTTATAATCATTACCAACTATTATGACTTGATCAAATTCTAACCCTTTAGAAGAATGTATGGTAGAAACTGTGTAGTTATATTTTCCCGAGTTGTAAAAAGGTACATATTGTTCATCATTTATAACATCAAAGAGTAGAGCTAATTCTTCAACTATATTTTCGCTGTTTTGATATCCTAGATAATCATATAAGTCTTTTGCTTTTTCTATGAAGAGCTTTTTATTACTTCTATTTTCTGATAAATTATTTAAATGATCTTGGATAACCTTAAATTTAAATGCTTCAGGAAAAGGTATTTCTGAATATACATCATACTCGTTGTACCTTTCTTCCAAGAAGAAAGATGCTATTAGTCTTGCTATCCATATATGTTCGCTCTCATGCTCACTAAATTCTAGAGGTGAAGGAGGGATGTACACAAATTGTAATCCGTCATTATTTAAAAGTGCGCTCCATTCTTGAGCACTAGCTCTTCTATAGTTTAGGAATGAGCAAGTTAATTCTTCATTTAACCAACTTTTTATATAATTTGTAGCTTGTCCTTCATCATCAAATCTATAAGAAGTCACTTCATCCGAAAACTCTGTTTCTTGAAAATATTTTCTCGCATTCTCCATGAAGATATTTGAATAGTTTTGGATAGGTTTATTAGACCTGAAATTGTGAAAAAGCTCAAAGCTATTAAAGTCATCACTACCAATTAATTCGTTAAACCCTTCACTATAGGCCCCCCTCCATCTATATATTGACTGCTTTGTGTCTCCTACAATAAACAGAGGAATATTTAGGACTAAACATATATATTTAAATAATTTATGCATGTCTTGGTCACTGTCTTGATATTCATCTATGTATATACGAAAGTACTTAGATTTTAAATATCTTCTTGCCGCTTTTGAATTTTTCACAATTTCATGTGCTAATTCAAAAGCGAAATTTCTTCTTATGTTTCTATACTTGCAAACACTATCTAATTCTAGTAGTTTATTTAAACCCTCTTGAAAGTCATCAATAGCATTCTCATTGCTGAAGTCTTGTTTGAAATCTCTTTTATATTCTCTTCCATAGACATCTTTTATGAAGGGATTAATAATCTCCATTAGAACAAAAGTGTCATTAGTACCAATGAAGCTATCTGAAGTGACGAATCCTATTCTTTCTTTTATTTCTTTAGCTGCTTTTCTTGTGAAAGTTATAGCAGCAAATGTTTGGTGGGTGTTGATTTTTTCTAAGTCCTTGTTTATTCGTTTTACAGTAGTATAAGTTTTACCAGTTCCAGCGCTTGCACTAATTGAGATATTTCCTTCTGTTTCCAAGATTTCTTCTCTAATAGAGTTATCTAATGGGAACACGATTCTACCAACTCCTTAATGCCTTTAAACAAATGATGATTAAGTATTTTTTCACAGTCCTCTGAGTCAAGCATATTACAAAGTTTAATCATGTTAATTAACTTGGATGTTTGTAAATAATCAATACCGTTTTTGGAACTTCCATTGTCTAATGCAACTTGATCCATTTTTTCAGAAATTACGCAGTAAAGATCGTTTTCTAAATCAACTCTAGATAGATATACATTATTTTCTTGTAAAGTATTCACCTCATCATTATAAGTTGTATCGAAGATTTCCTTTTGGAGGTTAATTTTATATTCATTTTCGCCTTTATATTCTTTAATATCGATATTAGGGAGGTTACTTCGCATATCTTCATTAATTAGTCTTAAACCTCTATTAAGTCCCAGCAAATTCACTTCTTTTTTACCTTCATTCAGCTTTAAATCGTTATCAGTTTTAATTATCACTTTAATCCCTAGGTTTTTCAAAACACTGTTATAGGTTTTAAAATCAATACCATCAACCTCTAGCATATAACCTCCTTGACTTTCATACTTTTTGTGTTTTTCAAATAAAATTCTTTCGAACAAAGTCTTTTCCGATGGACCTTCAATTAGTAAGACAGTATCCGCAAAAATAGCTTCTGCTAACTTTTCATTTAGTTTTTGTTTTAGTTTTTTGTATTCTAAAGGGACTATATAATTATAAGATTTTCCTGTTATTTTTTCATCTTTGAACAGTTTTATTAAGTTTACATTATCCATTTGGCTAACAATCAGAGAAGAGTGTGTAGTAATGAAAAGGTGCTTAAATATTTCGTCCCCAAACAATTGGTATGAAAGGGCAATTTGCATTGATCGATGGAGATGATTCTCAAGCTCCTCAACCAAGAAGATATTAATCTTCTTTTCTTCCAATTCTCGATTCTCCAAAGTCATTATTGTATAAGCTAGTATCTTTTTTCTTCCATCCCCTGAGGTAGGGTAAATGCCTGAATCCCCATTTAATATATATGGGGTTAGTTTTGTGTGTAGGTTGTTCAATTCGATCTCTGATCTTACTGATATCTTTAAATCATTCTCATCTCTAAAGTTTTTATATTCAGTTACTAAGTCATTCTCAAAATTCTTTATGTTTTCCAAGTCACCGACTTTTTGATTTAATTCGTCTATAATAGTGTTAACTGAATCCCTCTCAATTTCACTTAAACTAGTGTTACCACGAAGGATATCTTTAGTGTACCTTTTAAATTCATTTTCCAAGCTAATGGAGGAATCTATATAAATGACATTGAATAACTTGTCTATCTCAAAGAACGTTTGACTGCTTGGTATTTCCTCTAAATCCTCTTCATTTGTACCCCAAAATAATTCAGGTTCCCCCATAAGAGTAACATCATTATATTTAGATATTAGTCTGATATGTATGTTTTTGGCGTCACTGGAAATAGCGCCTTTCATTCTTGAGTAAATTTTTTTATTGTCTTCATCATTCTCATCCTCAATATTAATAGTTAAGGTTATTGAAATTGTTGATTGTATATTTCTATTATAAAAATCAGTATCAATAAAACCTTTCATCCTAAATCTTCTATCTAACAAAAATCTTAGTGCACATAATAAGTTGGTTTTACCAATATCGTTTAAACCGAAAATTATGTTTTTATTAGTTAAGTCTATGTCTATCTCTTCAAAGTTCCTAAAATTACTGATATGTAACGATTTTAAAATCATCTTATTCCCTCCGCTTTTCTACAATTTATATAATAAGTAAAATATTACCTCAACATTCAAAAAAGAATACGCTGCTATATCAGCGTACTTTTTTTATTTCTTTGATTTTTGGATTAAATACTGAAAGTAACTTTCTAGTTCTTTAATTTGCTCGGGGCTCATTGACTTCCACTTATCAATATCGAAGAAAGCCATATCATCGATTTCGTACTTATCAAGTAATCTATTTATTTCTGCGATAGAACCATTTGTGCTTTCTGGCTGAGAACTGGGTATATTAGATCTTCCTAATAAGTAATCTGTAGTGACATCGAAGTAGTCAGACATCTTATCTAGGGTTTTAAAATCAGGTTCTCTTGTACCACTCTCATACTTGGAAATAGTGGAATAGGAAACTCCTATGGTCTGTGCTAACTGTTCTCTGCTAAGTTTATGTCTATTTCTAAGTTGCTTTAATCTGTCACTAAAAGCCATATACACCCCTCCATATGTTTATATTTTATACTATTTGTCCAATTACTAATATATTTTTGGACGAAAAGGGTAATTACATGTTGACTTTGGACGTATCGTCCACTATTATTTAATTGTAAGGACGAAGTGTCCAAGTATTGGAGGTGAAAATATGAGAACCAATTTGAGAAATGTAAGAATCGAGAAAGGGTTTAAAGACGTAGATGAACTGGCTGATTTATTGGGAATTTCTGCATCTTATTACTATAAAATTGAGCAAGGAAAAAGGACACCGAGTATTAATCTTGCCAAAAGTATAGCCGACGAGCTTAATCATACTGTGGATGAACTTTTTTTTAACAATAAATTGGACGAATCGTCCAGGAGTCAGGACCGATCTACCACTAAGGAGGTGATCTAAATGAATAGAAGAACAATGACAGTCAACGAAGCAGCCGAATATCTGGGTGTATGCAAGGACACCATCTACACGATGGTACGGACTAATGAGATCCCGCATTTTAGATTGCGCCGTAGGATTTTCTTTTCACAAGAGACCATCGACGCTTGGATTAATGAACAAGAACAAAACCTAATGCAAGAATCAGAAGCTATGTGATATATCAACTTTAGATTAGCACCATGACAACTAAATAATGGTACCTCTTTAGGTACAAAAGGAGTGCTAGGAAATGAACAAGAGCAAAGCTGCTCGGATGATGAAGGAAGCCAGAGTTCAGAGTGGGAAGACACAGCAACAACTTTCCATGGACATGTTCCAGTCACGTGAGTATGTAGCTAAACAGGAGAACGGAGAGAGGAAGCTCACTCCTTCAACAGTTCAACATTTCACAGAGTCAAATAACTATCCATGGATAGCGTTAGAAGCAGCATTTGAATACACAGGATGGGGAGTGACTCGCTTGGATGGTCCGGCAGTTGATCTCCACCGATCAGCGGTTAGGGAGAAAGCGCTGGAAGAGTTAAGGGAGGCTATCGATGCTATGGAAAAAGTGAAACTTACGAAAAATCCTTCCTTTACTCAGTCATTTGAGCTTCAGGATATTGAACGATCTGCAAGAGAACACATTGATGTTATTGGAGCTTCCATTATTTACGTTGCCACACTTTGTGAAGAGTATGGCTTGAGCTGGAATCAGCTTTGGGAAGATCACCATCGAAAACTACAATCAAGGGGGTACGTTACGTCATGAATAATCTAGATAACTACTTAGAGCAGGACACCGGTAAAGCAGCTAAAGAGCTCCGTTGCTTATATGACCTTAAGAAAAAGCAGGAAGAGTCAATCGCTCAAGGCGACTTTTCAAAAGCAAAACTATTGGGCGTCGATATCCTTAACAGTCTTAACGAATTGGAGTTTTTGCGTGAGAGAAAGAAGAATCACGATAACTTGAGGAAAGTTGCCATTGATCTTGAAAATCACGGCTTGATGGTTGCTGTGGTGAGACATGGTTATGAGTAGAAGATACACCAGACTAGATGTAACGTACATCATACTTTTTATTATCGCTTTTGGAATACTTTACACATCATTTATCAGCTATTAACTATACGAAAGGGAGATTGCAATGAAAGCACTTGGAATCGTAAGGAAATTGGATGAATTAGGACGAGTTGTTGTACCAAAGGAAGTCAGAGATTCACAAGGTTGGAGACATGGGCAGCCACTTGAAATGTTCATGAATGATGACTCTCTGGTTATTCGACCTTATGGAAAAGAAGAAGAGAAGCAGATTGTTCTTGAAGAATTAAATCAGATTAAGAATGAACTGTCTAAAGAATCGCAGGAGACAATACAAAAGGTGATAGATTATGTGGAGAAATAAAAATAGTCACCTGGATGGCGGTCCAGATGACTTAATAAATAAGCGCTTAGATTTAAGCTGTTTCCAATATATCATGCTTATTGAGTACTAGCAACGTGTTTGAAAGACGGCAGGTTCAGCCTGTCGTTGAGGCTAGGAACAATACCCCTCTTAAAATGGTTCGTTCATATTTGTTCCTGGCTTCAACGATGCGCTGGCATCAGAAAGGTGGTGTGAATATGAATCATCCTGTAATAGATCAAATAGAAAGGACCGGTTATCCAGTAGGTGTACCTGAGCCTGATCATTATGGTTTAGATGGTCTTGGTAATGAAGTGTTTTCCGGTGATGAAATTTATGTATTGAATGATGAGTTTTTCTTGAAAGAAACGCTCATGCAGGAATCCCGAGAGGTTTTAGAGACTCTTAGCGCAGAAGAAAAGAAGGCATGAAAAAAATCCGCACGGCAATGCGGATACTTAAGAAAGTTCTTTGACAACATTATATCAGAAATCTTGAGGAGGTCCAATATGGGAGTAAAAGCACAGGTTCTTCAAAGTACGGCTGACATGGAAGAAAAAGAATGGTTGGAGTCTCGACGGAAGGGAATCGGTGGATCTGATGCAGCTGCAATTGCTGGCTTTAATAAGTGGAAATCTCCAGTGGTAGTTTATATGGAGAAGATCGGTGAAGTGAAGTCAGAGTCCTCTAATGCAGAAGCAGCTTACTGGGGAAATGTGATGGAGACAACTGTTGCTCAAGAGTTTAGTAAGCGAACAAGTTTGAAAGTCCGGAAAAGGAACGCGATACTTCAACACCCTGAACATGAATGGATGCTCGCAAACGTTGATCGTCTTATCGTTGGGCACAACGAAGGCTTAGAGTGCAAGACGGCTAGTGAGTACCTCAAGGACGAATGGGACGGGGAAGAAATCCCTATGGCTTACTTACTCCAATGTCAGCATTACATGGCTGTTACTGGCGCTGATGCTTGGTGGATTGCGGTTCTTATTGGAGGTAACAAATTCGTCCATAAGAAGGTGGAAAGAGACGAAGACTTGATCAAGAATCTCATTGCTCTTGAAAAAGAATTCTGGGAAGAGAATGTCTTAGCGGAGAATCCACCTGACATTGATGGATCAGATGCTTCCGTCGATTTTATAAAAGCTATGTATCCTGATGCGGATCCTGACAGTGAAACGGAATTGGATGCAGAGTCGGATAAACTACTGGAAGCTCTGGAGCAGATAAAAGCTGAAGAGAAAGATTTGAAAACAAAAAAGAACGAATATGAGAATCGCTTGAAGCAAAAACTAGCAACCTATGAAAAAGGGTTTACCAATCAATATGTCGTTACCTTTAAGAATCAGCAAAGACGTTCGGTCGATTCCAAACGTTTGAAAGCAGAGAGACCGGAATTGTACGAAGAGTATTGCAAGGTGAGTACTTCCCGACCACTGAAGTTCAAGGAGGTTAAATAATGGCGACGAACAGCACCGCAAAGAACCAGTTAGCTAATAAGAAAAATAAAAGCAACTCTCCGCAACAATCAGGTAACCAAGTGAACACCATACAAGCTTATCTCAAGAAAATGGGCCCGGAGTTCGAACGGGCCCTTCCAAAACACATGGACGCGGATCGACTTGGTCGCATTGCGATGACAACGATTCGCCAGAATCCTAAGCTGCTTGAATGTTCTATTCCTTCCTTAATGGGTGCTGTGATGCAAGCAGCACAACTGGGACTCGAGCCAGGGTTGATTGGTCACTGTTACTTGGTACCTTTTTACAACGGAAAGATGAAAGAAACAGATGTCCAGTTCATTATCGGATATAAAGGGATGATTGACCTTGCTCGTCGTTCAGGTCACATTGAGAGTATTTATGCTCATACAGTCCATGAGAATGATGAGTTTGAATATGAGCTGGGACTACACCCGAAACTCGTTCACAAGCCTTCTACAGGCGAGAGGGGTAACATGAACTTTGTTTACTCAGTAGCTCATTTCAAAGATGGAGGCTATCAATTTGAAGTCTTCAGTCGTAATGACGTAGACAAGGTGAAGGAACGATCTAAAGCAGGTAAGTTTGGTCCGTGGCAGACGGATTATGAAGAGATGGCAAAGAAGACGGTCATTCGTCGGATGTTCAAATACTTGCCTATCAGTGTGGAAATCCAGAATCAAGCTACGCATGATGAAACAGTACGAAAAGACGTTACAGAGGACGCTGAGTCTGTTTATGAGCAAGAGTTCATAGATATCCCTTCTAATGAAGATGATGAATCACAGAAGGATGAACAATCTCCTGAAGACCGCTCGGATCTATCAGCAGAGCAAGCTGCTATGGAACTGAAGTAATGGAAAGAAAAATAGCCATCCCGCATTTTTATGTGTGGATGGCTCAAGTCAATGAAGATCCAAAGGAGTTATTCCGGTCTTATGTAGCCAGTTATGTCCGTAACACATCTCCAGGCTGGAGTCTGGTTCGCATAGAGAAGATGTACGTAGTGATTTCACGTAAAAAACATGAGAGGCGGTGACAGCATGGTTCGACCATACAAAGAAGGCATTGATTACTTCCCATTAGATATTGATATGGATCAGGATGATAAAGTCGCAATCATTGAAGCAAAGCATGGCATTGAAGGGTTCGGTGTCTTAGTGAAGCTGTTAATGAAGATTTATAAAGAAGGATACTATTACGAGTGGAATGATCGTGAACAATTACTCTTCTCGAAGCGAGTTAATGTCAACATTAACCTCGTTCAAGAGATAGTAAATGATTGCATTGAGGAAGGTTTATTCGACAAGAACCTCTTTAATGAGTACAGAGTGTTAACTAGCAAGGGCATTCAACGCCGTTATTTGGAAGCAGTAAAGCGTAGAAAAGAGGTTCGGTTCATTGCTGACTTCTTCTTGATCCAGGACGTGAAATCGGTCCTTGGAAACTCCAAAACGGCTGTTTTATTGGTTCATGATGACGGAAACGAAGTTAATGTTAACAATAACTCCAATAATGTCAGCAATAGTACACAAAGGAAAGTAAAGAAAAGAGAAAGTAAAGAAAAGGATAGTAAAGAATATCAGAGTAAAGAACTTGGCCCTGAAAAATCATCTGATGCTGATAACGATGCCTTAGTATTCTACCAGCAAAATTTTGGACTTCTACGACCGAACATGTCTGAAAAGATCTTGGCATGGATTGAAGACCTTGGTGATGCCATGGTGATCAAAGCTATGGAGAAGACGCTTGAGCAAAACAAGAGTAATTGGGCATATACAGAATCCATACTCAAGAACTGGTCATCGAAAGGAATCACCACTCTTGAGCAAGTAGAGGCTGAGGGTGTCCAATTCCAGAATCAAAATAAGTCTAACGGCAATAAAAACCATGAAGTCATACCAACCTGGTTTAACCAGCAGCAGTCTGAGAGTCAGCCGAAACCAAGCATAGACTCTGATGCGCAAGCTCTCGATCTCGGAATCCGATTGAATCGATCTCTTGATGATCTACTTACTGGGTCAATGGAACGCTATGGTCTTACCGGTGAAGAGGTTGAAACTGTGAAGAATGGGGACATGACTGCCCTAGAATTGCTGCAATCAAAGTCAAAACTTAGAGCTGTTGGAAATTAGGAGGGGAGCTGATGTGTATGTCACTGACAGAAAAACAGAGAGTGAGAGAGGTTGCTGATCGTAAGGAGGACTTGAAGAATTACCTCTACCGTCGAGGTCTTACTGAAGCTCCTGATGGTCGCGATATTGAGCAATTGAGCTTGTTCTCTCTGGAGCATGTGGTAATTACTGTTAGGGCAAATACGCTAAAAGGCTGAATGAAAAAGAGTGAACCGTAAAGGTTCACTCATGGTATTTACCAACTCATTGGGCGCTCTAAGGTGCGTACTTCTTCTTCGATTGAGGAATACTGAGTTTGCAGAACGCTTATGGCATCGTTTACCGCATTATTATAAAAGTGGGAGGCTAGTGAGTCCTTAAAGAACTCCAAGATGCTTTCAGCTGCAAACTCGGATAGTTCTTCTCCTCTTTCATTTAGGAAGAAATACTGGATTTCTTCAATCATCACTTGTCTCTGTTCTTTGGTTAATTGATATTTCATATGATCACTCCTTAAATTAAGCAACAGGAGCATTATACAATGCAGGACTAACGCACGGTAGTCTTTAAATTATGAATTTTTTATGTACAACGTTCTTTGGTGCTAGACATGAATATGTTGCAACGATCATTCCAGTTACTTATTTCTAAAAACGAAATAGAGAAGAGCTCCTAATAGTATCATTATGGAAATTAACATTATGGTAACCAGGTGGTCTTCCATACCAAACACCTTTCTTATGGTAATTCTGGATTCTATTTGTTGTATAAAGTAAAAGACCAGAGATAAACTCTGGTCCACCGTAGGTGATCAGTGCACCACCTTTTAAAGAGTGAGTTTCAAAGTAGTATGTGGGCACTTAAGTTATTATAAACATCTTTGAGTTTATTCATTCGAAACTTTGACACAGCTTTCTATATTTATTAAGCATATTATCTAATTTCTGAGATTTTATTAGGGCTTCTGAGTAATTGTTTTTCACCATATATGCATAGTACATTTCTTTTCTTTTAGCTTCCATCCTATTTCGTAATTTATTGCAATTCATAGTGGTGCTCCCCTTTTTTAATGCGCTGTATCCGTATGAATAATGAATAACTACCAAGTAATTGATTTGTTGAAAAAATGTCACATGAAAAGAAATTTATTCTTAAACTAAGTCAAAGTTTTTACAAAAGAAAAGCCCGAGCAATATTAATGCTCAGGCAGGTAGGGTGATTTAGTTATTCTCTATTTTATCTAATGCTGAAGAGAGTCTATGAAGAAGTGGTTTTTGAATGAAATCAATAACTCCTAAATAAGCACATCGATCAAGTAGCCGGATATCGCTAAGCTCTGAACAAACTATTACCTTTGCTTTTGGATAATTGTTATGTAGATCCTCTAAGCATTCTAAGCCTTGCATATCTGACATGGAGACATCAATGAGAACTAGGTCTGGATGGTAGCGCTTGTACAGTGAGAGGACTTCCATACAATCTTCAGTTTCCGCCAAAACTTTATAGGAATGTCTCACTAATATTTCTCTTAACCTAGCTTTATGTCGTGAATTATCTACCAATATTGCTGTAGGCATAACATCTTCCTTACATCGAATGGTCTCCCTAACCCATCTTTATACCTGTGTATATTTTCACCCTTAGCAATATCATAGCAGAATGGGTTCTTGGATAATAGAAAAAGCCGAGGGCAATGTGCCCCCGACTCGAATCTGACAATTCAATTATATCACGGAGGTCTCCTTTATGCGATTGCATCAATTACCGATAGAAATAGAGAATGGAAAAATTAATATAGAATTGGATATTAAGGAAGGAGATACGCCGATTTGTGTCGTATATTGCGGTGGTAAGGCAAAAATGACTACTCTACCAGATCATGGTGAGACAAAAGTCATTACGCATCAAGGTAAGGTTAAGAGGGTTAAATATGACGAGGGGGAAGAGTTTTGATTCAATTAAGTCCAGGGGATGTAATAGATAATAAAGAACTAACTGATATTTTTAAGTGTTCACCTCAAGGAGGGATGAGACGTGGGAAACGAACTAACACGCTTGTAATCGTTTCGAACCATGTTAAGTCCCTTTACGGGGATCGTTGGGAAGGGGATGTCCTTCATTACATTGGTATGGGAATGAATGGACAACAATCTTTTGATTATATGCAGAACAAAACTTTATTTCACTCTCAAAGCAACGGAGTAGAAGTTCACTTGTTTGAAGTGTTTAAAGAGAAAGAATATACATATCAAGGGCAAGTTCAACTGATTGAAGAGCCTTATGTGAAGCAAGAACCCGATGAAGGCGGCCAATTAAGAAATGTCTGTGTATTTCCTGTAGGGCAAGTTTCCAATCATGGCATTAAAGTAGAAGAGGGCACTTTGGAGGAGTTAGAAGAGAAAGCTAGAAGTAAGGCATCAAAGTTAAGCAAGAATGAGTTGTATGAAAGGGCAAAGGCCAGCGAAGGTAGACCAGGTTATAGAGAATCTAAAACGACTCATCATCAGAGAAACCCTTATGTTATCGAGTATGCTAAGAAATGGGCTGATGGGATATGCCAGTTGTGTGAGCAGCCAGCTCCATTTTTTAGCAAAGACGGTTCACCTTATTTAGAGACTCATCATATTGAGTGGTTAGCAAGAGGCGGGAAAGATACGGTTGAAAATACAGTGGCTCTTTGTCCGAACTGCCATAAGAAAATGCACATTTTAGACGCTTCAGTTGATGTGATAACTCTTAAAGAGAAGGTAACTGGAAATGTTTAAAAGATTTTTTGTTGATAAAACTATAATTGCAATTTTTCTTATGGCAATTATATCTATTGTTGCGTATGGGTTTACGAGTATTAATCTATTACTAGATATTTTTATATTATTAATAGGTTTTTTATTGTTTTTAATGATAACGGTATGGATGTTAAGCTCTACAGAAAAAGAGATAAAAAAATATGGTTCCAAAGATAGCCCAAACCTATATGATTGGGCTCAGAATTTAGAAGGTTCGCACCACCTTTTGAATAGACTATTAAAGGATATAAAAAGTGAGAGCATATTATCCAATATGCACACAATAAAAAATCAATTAGAGCGATATGTTAACCACAATTTAGAAAACACAAGAATGCTTAGGGCATATTTTATTGCAGTCGATAACCATAATTTAAGACAATTGTATTTTGGTAGTCTAAGTGCGCTTCTGACAGCAGTAATAAGTCTCTTAGTAAGATCGATCCTTAGTGGAACAGGAAATGAAAAAATTCTGAATATAATTAATATGTTGGGGCCATTCACATTAATACTCTTTTGTATTCTTACTATAGTGTTTCTTGTGTATAATATTTCCGCTGGTAGATTTAGAGTGAAATTAATTATTAATATATTGGATCAAATAATAGAAACTAGAACTAAAGATAAGAAAAAAATATAATGATCCTTAAAAAACTAAATTAGTCTTACCAAAAGAAATAAGATACTGTACTGTTTGTATTTGAACATTGGTGAAATGAAAGGGTTAAGAGAGCGATGTTTAAGGAGGTGGAGAGTATTTGAATCAGTATATACCGGCTATTATTACTGCCTCTGTAGCTTTACTGGCTGCTATAGGTGCGCAATTTTTGTCACATTTCCTTAATTCTAAGAGAGAGAAGAATAAAGAAAAAAGTGAAGTATATCAAGAATTTATTTACCCTTTTTTACCGGAAGTTCTATTGTATTATCATACTGAAACCAATTTTAGAAAAGGTCATGACGTAGAAAAAGAGGTAAGTCTAAATTCTCTTTTAGAAAAAATATCTTTAAAGGTAAGTTATGGGAACATGAAGCTTTTGACTTACTATTATGAAGCAAGAAAATATGAATATTTCTTTGATGGTAGAGGTTGGTCTAAAGAAAGAAATTTATTAAGGTTTTTATTTTGGTTTTTAGATTATTCGGCTAATATTCTTAAGGGTATGAAACCGAGAGAAGAAGAGATGTATAAAGAGGTAATTAAAACTCAAAAGCTTTATGGAATTTGGGTATTAGTTTCAGAGGAATTAGAGTTTGATAATTCCATTGAATTCATGAAATATGATTTCTTGTTAAGCGATCAATTTTTGAAAGAAATAAATTTAAAAAGATTAAAAAAACTAGTTGATAATGATTTTCCACAAGATGATGACCGAATAAGACTCTTAAAAGAAATTATTTCTGTTTTTGAAGAAGAAGATATTGGGACCTTTCCAATATTGGATGAATTGAAAGAACATATCGAACGAAATCACTAAATAGGTTCTACCAGCAAACTGGAGGACGCAGATTGAGCGTATCAAGCGCTTGGTTTGTGTCCTTTTTTATTTGCTAAAAAAGGGGAGAGGAAATGAAAAGTCAAAAACATCGTCTGATTTGACGGGTTCATAACCACAGAAGAGATAAAAGAAGTGGAGCACTAAGGTCAGTTAAAAGAAGCGAATATATGAACGAATTGATGGAAGGGGCGAGATTTAAAGATGGACAAGAAGCAGATTGAGAATACATTGCGTGATTATAACTGGATGATTAACGAGATTAAGAGACAGAGAAATTTGTTAGAGGATGCAGGAACGAATCTTGTTGCTCAGTCCGGAATAGAATCGACCCTCCCAAAAGCGCAGGGAGAGTCGGGAGACCCAGTGGCTCGTGAAGTTGTCCGTCGTGATAAGAAGTACATTTGGATTCATAAGCTGGAAGTTAAGGTTTCATTCATCCAGGAGCGTATGGCTGTGATTGAAGGGGAGAGAGAAAAAGCTGTTCTTGAGTGTTTACTTGATGGCATGAGTATGGTTGCAATTAGCAGACATATGGGTTTATCTAGAAGGCATATATATAATCTGAGAGAAAAAATAGTTGATAAAATATCAAAAAAACCCAAATACTCACAACCAAAGGCTAATTGTTCATGATTACATTCGTTGGTATAATGTTCCTCTATATCCAATTTATATAATGGGAGGATACTATGAGATTTAATACGCTGTTTTTTAACGAGAAAAGAGTAGATATTACAGGACAGTATTCTCAAAGAATAGACGGATCAGTAGTATTACAGTTAGACAAGATGATGCCGACTAGAGAAATGTGTAGGTTGACCACAGAGGGGGTCTCATATATAGGCCTAGTGGATCCTGGAGCGGGAAAGTGGATAGTTCGTAAAGGGCCTTTCTCCTTGTGTGAAAAGTTGGGAGTTATTGTACTTTCACCTGATAAATGATTTCACGTATTGCACACATTACTCAAAAGGTGACGATTCTGGTTTAGGGTGTGTAAACTTAATGGCAGGAAGGAAAATCAATTAGTATAGTCAGATAACACTAGAACAATTTTGGTGGTAGTCTTTTAACACTAGTAATATTGATGTAGACTTGGGTTGGGTGTTTACTTAATTCTACATAAGAGGTGTTAATTTGAAGAAATTTGTTGTACTTTTAATTGTAATTAGTTCAATTTTTGTATTTTCCGTCCAAGCTTATGCTACAGAGAGGTTAAGTGGAATTAATAGAACTGATACAGCTGTTGAAGTTTCTAAAAAAGGATGGGAAAACGGTGCTGATACGGTTGTGTTAGCAAGAAATGATGAATTCCCTGATGCTCTTTCAGGGTCGGTTTTGGCATATCAAAAAAATGCTCCAATTCTTTTAACACAGGGTGATGAACTATCCAGTGTTACATCTAAAGAGGTTAAAAGGTTAAATCCGTCTGAAGTAATTATTCTCGGAGGAGAAAATGCTATTTCAGAATCAGTTTTATTTGAAATTAAAGACATACTTAGTGAAGTAACATTTGACCGAATAGCCGGTAAAAACCGTTATGAGACAGCGGTAGAAATAGCAGATAGCCTTGATCCACATAAAAGTGAGTATTCAAAAATGATTTCTGTTTTGGTTAATGGACGTAACTTTCCTGATGCTATCTCAGTAGCATCTTATGCAGCTCAAAAAGGGATGCCTATTCTATTAACGAAAAAAGACAGTTTACCTGGAGTTACTAAAGATTATTATGAAAATGGTGGATTGAAGAAGAAGTTATATATTATTGGTGGAACCGGAGTAGTAAGTAATGAAGTAAAGAATGAAGTATATCATTTCTATCTACAAGACAAGATCAGATTAGCTGGAAAAGATAGATATGAAACGAACTATGAAGTTAATTCTTACTTTGAAGAAGAATATAATCAAGCATTTTTCGCTACTGGAACAAAATACCCGGATGCTTTGACAGGAAGTGTACTCGCAGCGAAATCAAATGCACCTATTATTCTATCTGAACCAAATGAGAAGCCTGAATCCATTGAGCCCTTGTTACCTAAATATAAAGAGTTTACTATTTTAGGTGGATATGGAGCTATTAGTGAGAATATTGAACAGAGTCTAGATTATCATGAGAATAATTAAGAATATATGTATAGAAAAAGCATCTCTATTGTGATGCTTTTTTTCTGTTATAAAAGGGTTAGCGCAAGAGGGGGAGGGTTTTGTGATAGTAAAAATAACAGAGAAGCAACGACGGTTTGCTGACGAATATATAAAGACAGGGAATATTTCACAATCCTATAAGTCTGCATATCCCAATGTGAAGAAAGACTCAGCAGCGAGAGCTTCTGGAAGTCGACTGCTAACAAAGGCTAACGTTAAATCATATATTGATGAACGCTTAGAGGAGCTAAAAAAAGAATCCATTGCTGATCAAGATGAAATTCTCCAGTACCTCACATCAGTTATGCGAGGTGAGGTTAGTGATGAGCAGTTACTAGTCATAGGTGATGGTGAGCTTGGTTCAGAAGTCGAACGGCATAATAAACGGTCCGATACAAGTGATAGAACGAAAGCAGCTGAGCTGCTCGGGAAACGCTATGTCATGTGGACAGACAAGAACCAGGTTGAAAACATCACCCCTGAGTTTATTGAGGACGTGCCGGACGATGACGACTAAGCAACGCTCGAGAATATCAGTCAGCAAAATAATAGGGAAAGGTTACAACCGGTTTTGGAACAATAAACAGTTTTACCGGGTGGTTAAAGGTTCGCGTGGCAGTAAGAAATCAAAAACTACTGCTCTAAACTATGTTCATCGCATTATGAAGTACCCTTGGGCCAATCTGTTAGTGGTCCGCCGTTACTCTAATACAAATAAACAATCAACCTATACAGACTTAAAATGGGCAGCTTCCATGTTGGGAGTTGCTCATTTGTTTAAGTTCAATGAATCAATGCCGGAGATCACTTACAAGCCCACTGGACAAAAGATATTGTTTCGAGGCTTAGATGATGAGTTGAAGATCACATCGATTACTGTTGATGTTGGAATATTATCCTGGGCATGGTTCGAGGAAGCATATCAGATTGAAATGGAAGACAAATTTCGTACAGTTGTAGAATCGATTCGTGGTATGTATGATGCTTCAGACTTTTTTAAGCAAATCACAGTTACCTTTAACCCATGGTCTGAGAGACATTGGCTTAAGAAAGTCTTCTTTGATGAAGAGACCAGGGAGAAGGACACTTTTGCTACTACAACGACCTTCAGAGTCAATGAATGGCTCGATGATGTCGACAGGCAAAGGTACCTAGATTTATATCGTACTAATCCTAGGCGTGCTCGCATCGTTGCTGATGGAGAGTGGGGAGTCGCTGAGGGTCTTGTTTTTGAGAACTTTGAAGTCAGGGACTTTGATATCCAAGGAAAGATTAAGGAGATTCAGGAAACAGCTCACGGAATGGACTTTGGTTTTACAAATGATCCGACTACTGAGGTTAGCTCAATTGTGGATTTGGAAAACAAAGAGCTGTGGATCTACGATGAGCATTATGAGAAGGCCATGCTTACCGAGGATATATTCGAGATGTTGGTTGATAAAGAACTTAAAGAGACTCCGATCACTGCAGATTCAGCTGAGAGAAGATTGATTCAGGAGCTCATCAATAAAGGAATCCGACGTATGAGAGGGTCACTTAAAGGTTCTGGAAGTATTAATCAGGGAATTCTTTTCATTCAAGGATTCAAAGTGTTCATCCATCCTCGATGCGAAAATACGATTGAAGAATTCAACACTTACACCTTCGACCAGGATAAAGAAGGCAAATGGTTGAATACACCGATTGATGCTAATAACCATATCATTGATGCTCTCAGATATAGTCTGGAGCAATACCATTTAGGCGTCGAGAAGAAAGCCAATACCTACAAAGCGCTGCAGAACTTAGGGTTATAGGAGGTGGGAATGTGCCAAGTGCAAAAGATTTCGAACGGGCATTAAACGGTGTGGAAAATACTAAAAGACGATTTAGTCGGGAGGCTAACATTCAATACACGTATGAGTCATTAGAAGAGTTACTCAATAACACGAATGACTTATCTGCTATGATCAAGCATCACATTGAACACCAGCAGCCAAGATTAAATGAATTAGATGATTACTATAAAGGCAACAATACTGCGATTTCAGTAATGAATAGGCGAAAGGAAGATGACAAGGCCGATCATAGAGCAAGACACAACTATGCGAAGTATGTCTCGAACTTTATGCAGGGCTTTCTTGTAGGTGTTCCAATTGTCATGACTCATTCACAGGATGCTGCTCAAAAGAGGATTGATGAGGTTAATAAGGCGATTGAGAGCGATGCATTAAATGCTGACTTGATTTTAGATATGTCCATCTATGGTCGAGCATATGAGCTTGTTCATCGTAACCAGAGTGATGAAACCAAAGTTTACTTATCATCGCCTTTAGAGACATTCTTAATCTATGATAATACGATTGAAAAGAACATTGTAGCTGGTGTGAGGTACTTCATCGTAGGTTATGGCCACGATAAAAAAGTGAAGGTACTTCTCTACACGCCTACCAAGATCCATACGTATTACACAACAAATTTCGGTGATTACAACCTCACCTTTGAGGACACCAACGATCATCCATTTGGAGATGTGCCTTTAAACGAGCATTCCAATAACCGGTTTAGACAAGGGGATTTTGAAAATGTGTTAGATCTCATTGACCTATATGATTCAGCTCAATCCGATACGGCCAACTACATGACCGATTTAAATGACGCTATGTTAAAAATCGTGGGGAATGTGGATTTGGATCCAGAAGAAGCCAAGAAAATGAAACAGAGTAACATTATCTTCTTAAAACCCTCTTCCAATAATGCTGATGGTAAAGAAGGCTCTGTTGATGCTGATTACATCTACAAACAGTATGATGTTGCCGGAGCAGAGTCCTACAAGGATAGGCTGCAAACGGACGTCCATAAGTTTACGAATACTCCCGATCTTACTGATATTAATTTCAGCGGCCAGCAAACAGGCGAAGCTATGAAGTACAAGCTCTTTGGTCTGGAACAAATCCGTATTAATAAGGAGCGTCTTTTTATACGATCACTCAACCGTAGGTATCAGTTAATTGGAAATGTCATGAGTCTTGCCAGTGAAGCGAAGAAAGAGGAGTTCACCGGAATCACTTATAAGTTTACTCCAAACCTTCCGAAATCAACGAAAGAAGCAGTAGAGATGTTTAATGCTCTTGGTGGTGAACTTTCTCAGAAGACTAAGCTCAAGACAATACCGATGATTGTAGAAAATCCTGAGGAAGAAGAGCAACAGATCCAAGAAGAGCGAAGTAAGCAACGCCAGGCATCTAGTTATATGGAGAATTGAGGTGGTTAGGTGGCTGACAGTAAGGATTACTGGATAGAGCGCGAGCGGGACAACATTACAAGAGAACAAATGAAGGATGCTGAGGTAGCTGAGCGATTAAAGAAGATCATTAATCAAGCTCTTAGAGAAGCAGAGAAAGAAATTTACTCATTCTATGCTAAATATGCTGATAAAAATGAGATTAGCAAGACAGAGGCTAAGAAGCGCGTTTCTGAGATGGATGTACAAGCATTTGAAGAAACTGCTGCACGATACGTGAGAGAAAAGAACTTTAGTGAGAAGGCAAACCGTGAGCTAATGACTTACAACACGAAAATGCGCATTAACCGACAAGAGCTTCTCATGATGCAGGTAAACGCTCACTTGGTGGCTATGGCCAATGATCAAATTAATGTGTTCCAAAATTATCTAGAACAGGCCGGCGTTTATGAGGTAGCAAGACAAGCTGGTATTATTGGAGCTAACATCGTAATATCTCAGGAAACGCTCCTATCGATTGTGGGAGCTTCTTTTTATGGGGCTAAATGGTCCGACCGAATTTGGAGTGATATGAAAGCACTTAGAGAAGAACTTGAAGTTGTCATCAACAGTTCTATCACTCGAGGGGTCCATCCTCAACGATCCATAGCAAAGATCAGAGAGCGTTTTGATGTCACTACATTTGAGGCTCGTAGGTTATTGATCACTGAAACAGCTCGAGTTCAGACGGATGCTCAGAAACTTTCTTTCGAGGCACTAGCTGAAAGTGATGAGGAACAGGAATATGAGTTTGTAGCAAAGCGCGATAAAAAGACCTCAGAAACGTGTGAGAACCTTGATGGAAAACGATTTAAGGTGATTGACATGATGCCAGGAGTAAACGCTCCACCCATGCATCCTTTCTGCCGATCTGGCACGATGTTGGTCTTGGGAGAGTGGAGGGATAAACTCTTTGGTGACGAGAAAGAGAAGTATATCCTTTGAATTTGTCTTTGAGCAATAGACGTTAAACAGGCTTACAAATTACTATACTATCTGGGCTTGTAGCAATAACTGAATAGTTCTAATTAGGATAAGCACTAAACGGGACGTCATGGACTGTAAGGGGCTTTTTTTTATGGAATTAAAAGATATTTGTTAGGGACTGGATGGGATAAGGAGAATGGAAATGACTGAATTGCAAAGTAAGTTATATCGATTAAACCTACAGTTCTTCGCAGAAGATGCCTCGGACAATAATATCGACACAGAAAATCCAACATCTAATGACGGCGATGACAATTCTGATAACGACAAAGACCAGACCTTTACTCAGTCAGAAGTTGACTCGGCCATCAGTAAAGCTGTAGACACGGCGATCAACAACAAGCGTAAAGAGTTTGAAAAGGAAAAAGAGAAAGCCGTGGCAGATGCAAAGAATGATGCTAAAGCATACGCCAAAATGACCAAAGCTGAACAAGAGGAAGCT
The DNA here is from genome assembly GCF_035818575.1 of Halobacillus sp. HZG1. Taxonomy (NCBI): domain Bacteria; kingdom Bacillati; phylum Bacillota; class Bacilli; order Caryophanales; family Bacillaceae; genus Halobacillus; species Halobacillus sp. HZG1. The sequence goes on along the minus strand of NZ_JAYLVQ010000066.1, from coordinate 33,702 downwards.
GAATATCAAAAACGATTACAAGACTTAGAAGATCGAGAGCGTCAACTAAACCTTAAGCAACTTCACACAGAGGTGGAGAGTGACCTTAAAGAAGAAGGTCTCCCTACTGACTTTGCAGCTTCATTAGTTGCAATGGATGATAACGAAAAGATCAAAGAATCTATCTCTAATATCAAGAAAGTATTTGATGAAGCAGTTAATGACGCTGTAAAAGAAAAGTTGCGACAGGATCCACCGGAAGGTAGTCAGTCATTTAAGGAGCGTCAATCATCTAGTAACAAATCACGTGCTGAGATGGCCAAGAATGCACGGATCATTTAACTAATAGGAGGAATGCTGAAATGACTACAAAGAAACCATATCTAAAATTGAATCTGCAGCACTTCGCAGAACAAACATTTAACCCAGACAACGTAATGATGAGCGATTCTAAAGACGGTACTGTACCAAAAGAATACGGATCGTTAATCATGAACGACATGATGCAGAATTCTAAAATCATGCAGTTGGGTGTCTACGAGGAAATGAACAAACAAGAGAAAGAGTTCGATTACTTTGCCGAAGGGCCAGGGGCATACTGGGTCAATGAAGGTGAGCGTATTCAGACATCCAAAGCTAAATGGCTGAAGATAACGATGAAAGCTAAGAAACTTGGGGTTATCCTTCCAGTCTCCCGTGAGTTCCTGCAATATAGCATGTCTGACTTCTTTGAGCAGATGCGCCCGAAAATCAGCGAAGCGTTTTATAAAAAATTCGATGAAGCGGGTATCTTGAATGTATCGAACCCGTTCTCTCAATCCATCGAACAATCCGTAACAGCTGCAGATCACGTTGTTGAAGGTGATATTACAGGAGACAATATTTTGGTTTTGGAGGATCAATTACTCGATGACGATTTCGAGGCCAATGCTTTTATATCAAAAGCTCAGAACGCGACAGCTTTGCGTCAAGCGACGATCGGAGAAGGGAACTTGCAACAATCCATTTACGATCGGTCTAATAACCGGATTGATGGACTTCCTGCAGTAAACTTCAAATCATCGAACCTTCCGAAAGGGACCCTTTATGCTGGAGACTTTGATCATCTCCACTATGGTATTCCTTTTGATATTTCTTACAAGATTGCTGAAGAAGGAACCATTTCAACAATCGTGGACCAAGATGGTGAACCAATCAACTTATTTGAACGTGAAATGGTTGCTCTACGTGCCACGATGGATGTGGCGATGATGATTGTTAAAGATGATGCCTTTGCTAAGTTGATGCCGGCTCCTACAGTTTAATAAAGAAAGGGTGAACGTAAATGCCTTACAAAGTAACTAGAGGATTCAAGGATAAGAATACTCAAATCCATTACCGACAGGGAGTGTTTTATCCAGGAGGTAGTGTATCTGATGAACGTCTCAAAGAGTTGATGTCTGAAGATAATGCTGTGAAGACTCCCGTATTGGAAAAGGTGAAAGAAGTACCAAGGACTAAAGAAGAATCACCGGAAGAAGAAAAGCAACCACAAGAAAATGAGTTTCCTAAACACAAGGGAGGACCCTGGTATGAACTTTCAAACGGTGAAAAGATTCAGGGTAAAGAAGAGGCTGTTCAAGCTGAAGAAGAATTGAAGTGATTTCATGGACTCTATTAAACAAAATGTAAAAGCAATCTTGGGGATCGATGATGACCTTCAAGACCAAGTCATAACTATCCTTATTAACAATACACAGTCTCACTTGAAGCTGTGGTTGAAAAAACATGCCGGACTGGATGAGATACCGGCTGAGCTTACTTTTATTATTGAGGAAATGACTATCAACCGTTTCCAGAAGCTCGGAAGCGAAGGAATGAAGTCCGAAGCTATTGAGGGCAGATCTGTCACCTATCGTGAGGACGATTTTAAATCGTATTTGTCTATTTTAGAGCCTTACATTCCAAAGCAAGATGGGTCTGGGAAGGTGATGTTTTTCTGATGAGATATGCAGATCGTGTGACTTTACACAAGACAGTCGGTAGTGGATATAACCCCGAAACAGGGAAGAACGAAGTTCAAGTCGATACCGGAGTCATTCTACCTTGTAATACTTCACCTTTGAGCTTGGAAAGAGTGAAGACGATATTTGGTTCTATAAATAAAGAAGTTGCTTCAGTAAGGCTTCAACGTCCCTTTAAAGGAAATCCAGATAAGGCCATGATCGGTGGTAACAGATATAACGTTCTTCGCCATGTAAGACATCGGTCGGAGAGCGTTTTTTATTTGGAAGAGGTGAGCGTATGGAGTTAGACGGTTTAGATGCACTGCTCGCCAAACTGGAACGAATGGAAGAAGACATTGAGGACGATGTGAATACAATCGTAAAAAATAACACTATCGAGATGACTGGAGAGGCCATACAGAATGGGCGGGCACGTTTCAATAAAGGTTACTGGACAGGACATACCGTGAGAAATACAAGGACTCAAAAGCTAGGGAGCTTACACTATCGAACCTTTGTAGATTCTGAATATGCAGGGTATCTCAATTTTGGTACTCGTTATATGGACCCGACGTGGTTTCTTAGAGATGCTTATTACAAGCAAAAAGATAAGTTTAAAGAAGATCTTGATCGACTCGTAAAGTAGGTGGATGAATGTTATCACCACAAATTCAATTATTTAACGCGATATTCGCCGCATCTTTAAATCTTGGATATAAGACTATTGATTACTCTCCAACGAGTGATGACAGTCTGCCTTATCCATTCGTGTTTGTTGCAGAAACTAATAGCGATGACGTGATCAATAATAAAGATGTCATTACAGGGAGAGTCAGGCAAACTGTGCATGTGTGGGGGTATGCTCATGACCGCGCCACGTTCACTGATATAGTCTATCAATTGGAAATGAAATTGAGACATTTAACAAGACTTAAAAACTACCGCTTGGAAATTACCGAGTTAAATTCCAACCAGATATTCGATAACACTACTACGGATAATTTGCTCCATGGAACAATTGAAGCAGAGTACAAATTAAGTTAGGAGGAACATGCATGAGTGAAATTGCGAAAGGCGTACACAAGGTCTTGTACTTCCGTAAGCTTGGAGAAGCTGCCGAAGGTGCAAAGCTTGTATTTCAAACGGAACACTCGAAGTCTTACTCTCGTGAGCGCGAAAAAACAGAAACCAAAGACGGTTCGGTTTCTGGATCATCCACACTGGAAGATGAAGTGAGTATCTCAGCACTTCAATCTACAGACGATCCAACATTCAGTATGCTAGAAGATTCTATTGTTGATGACTTTCCTGTGGAAATGTGGGAGGTCGATTTAGCCACGAAAACAGTAGACGATAGCGGGACTGAACCTGTAACAAAATTCGATGCTGAGTATCGCCAAGGCTATATTACAGAGTGGGAACCTACGAACCCAGCTGAAGGAGATGCGGAAGTTGAAGGAACATTTATGACTGAGGGAAAACGTCAGAAAGGTCAAGTGACCTTACCGGATGGAGATCTCCAAACATTATCATATGTATTCCATGATCTATTGTCCGATGATGTAGCTAACGATGGTTTGGCACCAGAAGAACCTGCTGTATAAGGGAGAGGGAGAACCTCTCTCTTTTTCTATGGAAATTTTTAAATGAAGGTGGAATTGAAATATGCATATTAACTTTAACGGAAGAGAAATTCAACTTGTTTTCGGACTGCGGACATTAACAGAAATTGATCGTGAACTAGGCTTTGAAATTGAAGGAGCAAGCCTTGGAGAGGGACTGGAGATGCTCATTCCCAAACTGCAAACAGGTAATATCGTTGGTCTATCTAAGATTATTAAAGCAGCCACATCACATGATAAAAAATCCCCCGAAACGTTTGATCAGTTGGAAGAGGTATTGAATGATATTGCGGAAGAAACAGGGTTTGAAGCGTTCGGTGAACAAGTTATTGAAGAACTGGGAAAGCGACCTATGACCCGAAGTCTTCTTCCAGACGATCTAAAGGAAACTCAAGAGAGCAAGGAGAAACCAACCAATCTAGAAACGGTTTAACCTACGATGAAATTGTGATCTATGCTTTGAGGAAATTGGGCATGGAGCGCTTACGAGATGTGGAACAAATGACATTATCGGAGTTTCACTATAAATACTACGCTCAGGAATACAAAGAAATCGACAATGAATACGAGCTTCATAAAATGGCATTCTTAATTCGCAATGCTAAAGCAACAAAGAATGTCGGGACGGATAAGAATCCGAAAGAAGAATATGTGTTCAAGGAGTTCGAGGACTTTTTTGATTATGAAAAGGCATTGAAGCTCATTGACGAGCCATTTGAAGAAAAGAAAGAGGATGTAGCAACAGCTAAGCTGTCACCTGCTCAATTAGCAGCTCAACATAACAGTCGAAAGGGGTGAAATTATGGCTGAGTATTCAATTGAAGCTGAATTAAAGGCGAATGCTAGTAAGTATAAGCGGGCAATTCAATCTGCAAAACGCGTAACGGAAAAGTTCAAACGGGAGTCTGAAACCATCAAAGAAGCTAGGCTTGGAGCTGATACATCGCCTTTGAAGCGGAATTTAAAGAGAGCTCGTAACATGATGAAGTTGTTTGCGCGTAATAAGACTAAAGCAGAAGTTGATGTTGGCGTCGATGATTCAGAAGCTAAACGTAAAATGGGCCTGCTCATTGCTGTTAAACAAGCTCTAAGCCGAAGAATTGTTATCCCGGTGGAAGCAAGAATTGATAAATTCCAGAAGACCATGGGGCGCATAGCTAATTCCATACAAGCCTTTGATACGGTTGCGGGCAACACTTTCAGAGGTTTAGGTCTTATGGTGTCATCAAGTCTTGTACCAATAATCGCCTCCATGATTCCGGCTATCATGGCTGTTGGTAATGCATTAGGAGTGGTTGGATCAGGAGCAGTTGCTTTAGCTGCTGCGTTCGGGTTAGCTGGTAGTGCGGCCATTGCTTATGGCGCGGCTGCGGCCCCTACGATCCAATCCATTATTGATGGAACGGCTGAGTCTACAAAAGAAAACATCAAAGCAGCTAAGCAGTTAGGTTCTCTTAAAAACGCTTGGAGACAAGTCCAGGAAGCCCTTGCACCTGAAGTTGCTGTAGCTTTCGGTAATGCAATGGAAGGAATAGAGACGGTCATTCAGTCTTTAAATCCAATGTTCACCAATATAGCAGACACTGTCGCCAGACTCTCAGAAAGTTTCAAAACGTTCTTTGAGTCATCATCAGCTCAAAGTTTCTTTAATTATTTAAATGGAAGTGCAGCCCCTATCCTTGAAAAGATAGTTAATGGAATTACCGGTTTCATAGAAGGTCTTATGAACCTCACGGTCGCTTTCGGTCCATTAACTGATTTCATGGCTCAAGGCTTCGAAGATATGGGCGGATCATTCGCTAGCTTTACAGAGAAAGTAGCTAAATCGAAAAAGCTCCAACAATTCATCCAATACATCAAGGAAAACTTGCCGGTAATCAGACAAATCTTTGGTGATGTGTTCAAAGGAATTATCAACTTACTCGTAGCGTTCAACGATAACAGCGCATTAATCTTTACGTCATTATCCACTATGGCTGCCAGGTTTAGAGAGTGGTCAGCTGCCATATCGGAATCGGATGGCTTTCAAAAGTTTATTCAATACGTCCAAGAGAACGGCCCGAAGGTCATATCTCTTATTGGAAACGTTATATCATTCATCATCAACCTGGGAATTGCATTAGCTCCATTAGGATCTAAAGTGATGGAGATTGCGAATAGTATTCTGAGCTGGACAAACTCCATGTTGGAAAATTATCCGGTAATCGGGAAAATCGTTGCAATTGCTACTTTACTTGGTGGGGCGCTAATTGCATTAATTCCTAACATCGTAGCAATAGCTAGTCTTTTTTCAGGACTTGGAGCCAAATTAGTTTCCTTGTTCACGAGGGTGAATGGCGTTCTACCTTTAATGACGAAGCTGCGCACGGCCTTTTTAGCCGTAACAGGCCCTGTTGGTATAGCTATTGCGGTATTCACTGGCTTAATCGCTTTATTTGTGATGATGTACAATCGGTTTAATTGGTTCCGCCAAATGGTTCATCAAACTTGGGCTGCTATCCAGTCTTCATTTTCGACCGCGCTGTCCTTTATACAACAAGTCGTGACTTCGGTTGTATCTGCGGTCGTTACTTTTGTAGGTTCTCAGCTGAAAAAATTCCGTGGTTTTTGGGATGAAAACGGCGCTCAAATTTCTAGCTTAACAAAAAAATATTTTCAATTAGTCCTATCGGTGATTCAAACGGTAATGTCCGCCATTCTTGGGGTCTTTCAAGCAATCTGGCCCATATTGTCTAACACTGTGAAGGTAACATGGTCCCTTATAAAAACCATTGTTTCAACAGGGATAGACATTTTACTAGGTCTCTTTGAGGCAGGACTAGCTATACTGCGAGGTGACTGGTCAGGCGCCTGGCAAGCAATAGAACAAATCGGAAAGAATATCTGGCGTAACATCGAGTCTTTTTTCTCTAACATTGATCTTACACAAATGGGTAGAGATATTATTCAAGGATTGCTTAATGGTATTAGTTCCATGTTTGGTTCGATTAAGAGGATGATTTCAAGAGCAGCGGACTTAGTTCCTAATTGGCTCAAGAAAAAATTAGGAATTGCTTCTCCTTCCAAAGTTACGACTCGATTAGGCGAGTTCACAGGGGAAGGGATGGTCGTAGGTGCTGGAAAGATGCTTCCTAAAATCGCTAAGAGGGCGAAGGAAATGGCTGGAGCGATTACACCTAAAGAGAAGGACATGACTATAACTCCTACACTTCAAACAACAAAAATCTCATCAAGTTTGAGGAAGCTAAAGAAGAACAGCGCATCTAAAGTTAAAAGTGCCGTTAGTGCTAGTGTGGAGTATCGCGATAAACAACCTGCTAATATCCAATTAACAATTGGCAGAAGTAGCTACCGAGCTTTTGTTGAAGACATCACCAATGAACAGGAATTGAGAGAAGAGTTAAATCGGAATTTCGCATAGAGGAGGCACAGTATTGTATGAATTTGTAGATTTATCAGAGAGAGGTACAAGAAGTGCCTCTTCTTCTATACAAACAATCTTTAATGGTGCTAATTTAGATCAAATGCTAACTAATGAGACTGGAAGCTTTCAAACACTCACTGTCAAAGGAAGGTCTAATGTTAACAACCGAATTAATACTCAAGAAGTGGCTGGTATGGATGGGTTATTGGAAACTGAAGGTACTACATTAAGCGAGAGGACACTAGAAGTTAAGTATCAAATTGAGGATAAAACAAATGAAGGTTTGAGAAATAGATATAATGATTTAAATCAATTGTTGCAAGGGTATCAGAAACAGTTGATATTTACGGATGAGGATAAGTACTTTTATGCCACATTAAGTGTGCATGATGTCCCTGAAGAAGATAGTAATACTTTAATTGGTAAGATTACTTTTTTATGTTCTAACCCTGTTAAATACGGAGAAGAGGACGAAGCTTATTTATCTAGTACAGATGCAACGACAGTGTTTATTGAAGGAACCGCCAATACAAAACCTATCTTCGAATTGGAAGTATTGAATAAACTCACATATGCCCTGGTTGCTAAAGACGATAGCGAGTATATGATGATAGGACAGCCATACGATATAGAAAACCAAGAGTATGAAAAGTATGAGAATGTCTTGTTTGAAGATGCATCGAGCTTGACTGGGTGGGCATCGGCAAATGCAGGTGAAGTCAACGGCACAATTGCTGGAGAAATGAAAAGCAATGGCTATCGCTTTCAAACTGTTGATTATGGTGTAGGTTCTTCTTGGCATGGTCCAGCAATTAAGCAAGGCCTAAGTAACGCAATTACCGATTTTCGGGTAGAAGCCAAAGTGACATTTAGAAATACAGAGGCAAAGGACATCGGACGACTCGAAATTTATGGTTTAGATGTTCATGGAAATCAGCTCTTCAAACTGGCGATGAAAGACATCCTTGGAGGTAAGAAACAATCTTTTGGTGAAGTAAGAGCGGGTGGAGGATCCACAAACCATTTTTTAATTGCAGAAGCAGGTGATAAAGGGTGGGAGTGGAATGATTTCGAGGGCGTTCTTCGAATTGAAAGGGATGGCAAGCACTGGACGGCCTATATTGCTCGTATGAATGATGAAGGGCTACACACTGCGAGTCGAACTAGAGAATGGGATGACAATGAAGGAAAGTTCACAGCTGACTTAGCACAAATTGTCCTCCATACTTCGCAGAATGGAACATATCAAGCCCCCATGCAAGGTATTGATTCAGTTAGAGTGGAGAAAATTAATCAACAGTCTACAGGGGTTCCTTATATTGCTGGGCCGGGCGACAAAATTGTCTTCAACCATAGAACTAAAGAAATCTTCATTAATGGGGAGATTCGCAAGGATCTAAAGAACTTAGGGGCTCGCCATTTTTCTTTGCCACCAGGATACAACATCGTATCCGTGCTCCCGAAAGGAGATGTCAAAGGAGTTGTGAAGTGGAATCCTACTTATCGATAAATGAGGTGATGGAGATGCAGGGATTTTAAAATTCACAGTAGACTGACATTTATATAGGTTTATGCGTATCATTTGATATACTAAAAATAAAAAGGTGGTATATTAAATGATAGAAGTTCTAATGGATCACTCTTACGAAGACGATTATTTTATGATTTCTGATGTAACAGTAAACTTGAAAGATGCTCAGGAAAAAGATCGAGTTGAGAAATTAGTTGAGAAACACAATCTTGTAGGTCGGCTGGTGGATGTGGATAGAGGTCTATCGAGAAGAATAGCCAGTCTCTTAAATGTAGATGATAAATTAATTGATTTGGATACTAATGAAATAGACATGATCTAATACTCGACAAACGGACATCGTCACTTAGATATGGAAAGCCACCTTTTGGGTGGTTTTTTTTTGAATGGAGGGGTGGAAAATACCTCAGATTATCAAAAGGGATCCAGATCTGTCTTTTGCTGAAATAAATGTAAAAAATAACTAAACATATGACAGGAAAGAACCCCTTCTTGTCGAATGATAACGTCAGGAGGAGGTTTAACTATGTCGAGAGAAGTTAGTGTTCATTTTCAAAGATCTAACCATCAATTTAGAGTTCCCACCTATCCAAGTGAGTGTGGACATTGTCACAAGGATATCGATCCTGTATTTATATCCGGGGCATTTATACGGGGAGACGGAAAAACTTTAAACCTTGAGTTAGTGTTTCAATGTACAAATGTAAAATGTAACAGGTTAATTATAGGTTACTATGAGAGGCAAACCCCGCAAGATGTATTTGAACTTGCAAAAATAGCGCCAGTCACTCCAATAGGGAAGGAGTTTAGCGATGAGATTAAAGAGGTCTCTCAGAATTTTATTAATATATATAATCAAGCTTTTCAAGCAGAACAAAATAATCTTGAGCTTATAGCGGGGATAGGTTATAGAAAAGCGATTGAATTTTTAATAAAAGACTACCTTGTTTTTTTAGAAGAGGAAGATGCAGAAAGAATATTAAACATGCCCCTGAATCAATGTATAAATAAGCTGGATAATCAAAATATTAAAGAAATTTCTCGAAGAGCTACTTGGATAGGTAATGACGAGGCCCATTATACAAGAAAATGGGAAGATAAGGACGTGAAGGACTTAAAGAAGCTCATTGATGTTACGGTATATTTTATTTCCATGGATATAGCGGGGAAAAAATATTTAAGTGAAATGAGTTAGGAGGGTGTGTGTTGGAAAGCTCCAATTGTAAACAAGCGCAATTTGTAGAACTAATAAAAGTGATTGTGGTTGAGGGAGATGGAAGAGGAGTTCCTTTCAAGGAAGTAACGCAGTATTGGAGCAAGGAAGGTGAACTTCTCTTTAAAGAATTACATGAATAAAGGAAATCTTCCCATTAGGAAGGCTCCTTTTTAAGTTCCTACATGAAATATATCAGTGCTTTTAGAGCCCTTTTCAGGGCTCTTTTTTAATGGAGGTGAAGTTTATGAGCCAAACACAGACACCCAAGGACAAGCAAGAGGATCGATATCGATATGAAACAATCATCCATATATTTGACTGCCAATCAGGAAAGTTGCTTGATTACTTGGGTGAGGATGAGTACTGGGGTGACGAGCGAATCCGTCATTTGAAAAATCAGCAGGATACTTGGGATTTCGAAACCTTTTCCGACCGGTCCTATTCTCAACACCTGCGAGATCGTAACCTTATCCTGATTCCAAACAAGAAGAGTCCAGGTTATTCAGAATTCATAGTAGAAGAAAACAAACCTTATATGGGCACTGATGGATCTCATAAACTCATCGCTTATACATCGGCCAGTTATGTTGAGATTAAAAAGCAAAAAATCATTGATCCACAGGTTACGGGGGCACTTACTGCAGAACAACATGCGAATGCATCCGTTGTAGGGACAGAGTGGAAGATAGGTCAGGTTGACTTCGACGGTGTGCGATCTTTTACTTTTGAAGAACACACAAACCCCCTCCATTACCTACGGAAAATAGCGAATGAATTCAAGTTAGAATTGAATTTCAGAGTTGAGACTGATGGATTAAAGGTCATTGGTCGTTATGTTGACTTAGTTAAGCATATTGGATCCTGGGAAGGGTATGAAGCTACTCTTGGACATAACCTTCAAGGAATTGAGAGACATGAGAACAAGCGAGGGATTGTAACAGCTCTTGTTGGAGTTGCTCCAGCAGATGAAGAAGGGAATCGAAAGACGATATTCTTGAGTGATGATGATGCTCTACAGCGATGGGGTAATCGAGGGAATCACTTAATTGAAGCTTATTATCCAGAATCAACGGATCAGAATATGACTGAAGAAAGATTAATTGAACTGACTGAAAATGAGCTTGAAAGACGAGTAAACAGTAACGTTAAGTATTCAGCAAAAATTGAAGCTCTCGCCAAAAGTTCTGGAGTAGAAGCAGTAGACTTACATTTTGGTGATACTATCCGAATTAAGGATGAGAAATTCAGCCCTCCTCTTTATTTGGAAGCACGTGTGTACATTATGAAAGAATCCGTAAAACAGGATGGTCCTGTTGAGGTTGAAGTTGGTGAGTATATTGAGTACACCCAAGATCAAGTCTTTTCGATTTGGAGGCAGTTACAAAAAGAAGTATCCAAGAAAGTTACTGATGAAAAGCTCCGACAATACGCAGAACCCAAGAAAATCCGGTCAAACACTCCACCTTCAGACAAGAATGCTGTTTGGATCAACACCTCTGGTGAAGAAGATGTATGGTATTCCTATGATTTTGAAGCAGAAGAGTGGAAGCCGGGTCCGAGTGGACCTCAGGGTGTACCGGGGCCGCCAGGGGAAGACGGTCAAACATTATATACTTGGATTAAATTTGCTGATGATGTGTACGGCAACGGACTATCTGAAACTCCTGAAGGAAAAAAGTTCATCGGCATCGCTTATAATAAGCTGACATCCGGCGAATCCAATGATCCATCGTACTACACCTTTTCTCAATGGGAAGGTGACCAGGGGGTACAAGGGCCGCCTGGTGAGGATGGTAGAGAAAAGTACACCTGGATAAAGTACGCGGACGACGCAATAGGTACTAATATGTCCGACGACCCGACCGGTAAAGAATATATAGGACTAGGATACAATAAAAGCACACCTGCAGAGGGGGCGGACCCGGTAGCCTACACCTGGGCGAAAATCAAAGGTGAAAAAGGTGATCAAGGCCCTCAGGGTTCACAAGGTGAAAGAGGGCTACAAGGTCCACAAGGTGATCAAGGTATTCAAGGTCCTCCCGGTGAGGATGGGCAGCCATCTTATACACACATTGCCTACGCGGACAGCACAGACGGAACGAGTAACTTTTCTGTATCGAACTCGGACCGAGATTATATAGGGATGTATGTAGATAGCAACCCTACAGACTCAACTAACCCGTCTGTTTATAATTGGACAAAAGTAAAGGGATTGCAAGGGAATCAAGGTGTGCCAGGACCCACGGGGGATGATGGTAGAACGTCTTATCTTCATGTGGCGTATGCTAACAATTCGACCGGGACAAGTGGTTTCAGCACAACAGATTCAACAGGAAAGTTGTATATAGGCCAGTACACCGATTTCACACAGGCTGACTCAACAAGTCCACCTGCTTATAAGTGGACGAAAATAAAAGGCGAGACTGGCCCACAAGGCCCTCAAGGGAACACAGGTTCAACAGGTCCCAAAGGTGACACGGGTCCAACGGGTCCCAAAGGTGACCGGGGTCCAACAGGTCCCCAGGGTCCAACGGGGCCAGAAGGACCGGAAGGCTCTCAAGGTCCGAACGAAGTAAATTCAGGCACGACATTTGGTGCGGAATTTAGAATGATAAGTAAAAACTATTACCAGTACGCCGTGATACCGTCATCGGAAACAGGAGCATGGTATAGAGTAGCAATGAACACAGGAAATAGAGCTTTCGGTAAATTCCTTTTGAAAGACACAACGAGCAGCCACCATCAAACCGTATCCTTTGAAGCGGCTGTTCATTATGGGAACAACCCTTTTGTCGCTGTAACGACAGCTGCTGTATATTCTCGATATTCATTCGATAGATTAAGAATTTTATACAATGGAACTTATGACGAGGTTTACCTGGAAGTATATGTGCCCTACACAGAAAGAAACCCGGAGGTCCATCTGTATATAACCGACAATATTCAAGACAGCGGGTGGGTAGGCGTTGACTGGCGAAAAACAACCGCCATACCTACGGGTTACGGAGTATATGAGCGTAGCTGCCAGCTAAATACTACAGTACAAGACATTGCAGATAGAGCCGCGGCCAGCACGGAGTTATGGCAGTATCCGAACTCGACACTGATAAACGGCGGAAAAATATACACAAACAGCATTACAGCCAATCAAATCAGTGTAGCGTCACTTTCTGCCTTGTCTGCCAACCTGGGAGACGTGACCGCAGGTAATATCAAAACAGATACCTTTATAAATGTTGGTACGAACCTCGGGGTAGGGGAAGCGATATTCATCGGTGATCCTGGGGATTCGGCAAGCACGAAGAGGATCATCTTCGAACCGGAACAAGACCCGGATCCATATGGTATGCCTAATCTTATTGGGTATAACATATCCGGAGGAGGATCATCAGGCATAGGTGAAATTTATTTAGGAGATACGCTTAGGCTTTCGGCAGGCCGCTTGGAGCTAGGGCTAGGTGTTACAGACTTTTGGATTGAGAATGACGAATTCGGTTCAGGGGATGTGAAGATATCCTTTGATGACGCTAACCCTTCATACAACGGAACATCTTACGGAAGTGAATTTTCTTTTTATGGCGACGGAGCGGTTTCCAAGTCATTAGTAAACATTGGAGGTTTAAGAGTCCATTCTCCCAAGATACACTTCACCAACGGCCCGTATATCAATACGGAAGGGGGATTTTTTAGAGCAATTACAAACACATCCAACTACTTGAAGATAAACACAACATCTACAGAAATCTATAATGCTGGAGAGCTTGCATTTAGTTTGAAAGTCGACACAACCGATAACAACCACCGAGTTATTGATGCAGGTCCAAGGACGTCTGTGAAATTGTTAAATGGTTCATCTAGTAGCACTCCGCAGGTACAAGCAAGAAACGGCTCAGACACCGGGTACGGGATATTTGTAGGCTCTGACTTTGTCGTTGGATCAAGTGAAGAAATAAAAGACAATATCGTCCCGGCTTCAAGCGTAACGGAAAAGCTCATGGCCTTAGAAGTGGTTAACTTTAACTATATCGATGCAGAGACGGATGAGAAAATAGGATTGGTTTATGAACAAGCAAAGGAAGTCTTCCCAGAAATAACAAGAGCTGCCGATGAAGGCTTCAGTGGTGGCATTAATCAATCGAACTACCTGAATGCGATAGGGAAAGGCTTTCAAGAGCTTGTAGCGAGAATTGAAAAAATAGAGCAAGCAAATAAATAACATGGCTGCTTTTTATTTAGGAGGGGTAATTTGAAGGGGTTACAATTCAACCAGAGTGAAGTGAATGCACATCTCAGTGGGCGGATTGCAGTTCTGGAGCACGAGAAAGCTATTCTCTTAGCTGAGAAGAATGCTTTGTTGCGGAGAGTAAATGAATTAGAAGGAGAAGAAAACGCCAATTAGGCGTATTTTTTTGTGAAAAAAAGGAGTGACCTACCCAAGAAAGTCACTCCACCAAGGCTCAGACACAAGAAGATTCCAACTTCCACACAGCAGGGCTGAGCTAAATTGATTATGCACGAAGTAGTTAAATATTACCACTACTTTATATCGTTATTTACAAAATATTTACACAAATAAAGTTTTATCGTATGTGTTCATTAGAAGGGGGACAAGCATGACAGAGCAGAAGGAAGTGGAGGACATGGAAAAATTCATGAATGTACTCATGGATGTGAAAGTGGCTTTAGCTAAGCAAACGGAAAAGCTAGACAATGTCCTCGATATGAAGCAGAAGGTGGATGCGGCACACGACACTGCCAAAGAAGCAGATGCAAGATCTACTAGAAATGAAAAAGCTATTAAAGATTGGAACAACAAAATGGATACAAAAGCAGATCAGGATGATGTAGAACGCATCATTAAAGAAAAGGATAATTGGCAACGGAACCTTCCAGCATGGATTGCCGTGGTTATTTCAATCATTGTATTCCTATCTAACTACATCTCAATAGGAGGATAACTATGAAAGAGAGTATTAAAGAAGTAGCCACCCTAGTAGGTGGCTTTTTAACTGCCATTATGGGTTTTCTAGCAACATTGAATATTAAGTATGCCTGGCTCACGGAAGCAAGTATCAACGCTTTCGTAACCGTCATTATTGCAGGGGGGATGTTGTCTATAGGTATTTATTCTGTTTGGAAGAACACTTATGTTAGCAAGAAAGGGAAAGAGCAGAAAGAGGAACTTCAAAGGAAGGGGCTAAAATAAATGGCTAAGTTGATAAAACCGGAAGGCTCTTGGAATGGAAAGCTTGTGGCATTAGACGATGGTCATGGGATGCAAACTTCAGGTAAACGAACGCCCTATATCTCGCAACTTGGTAGAGCTATTCGGGAGAATGAGTTCAATCGCAAAGTAGTTGGCTTTCTATCCGATCTTCTGTTATCAAATGGCTTCAGAGTGTTGTTAGTCGCTCCTACAGATGTAGACACTCCTCTTAGTTATCGTACTAATTACGCGAATGATTATGGGGCAGACATTTATGTGTCTGTCCATTTTAATGCGATGAGTTTTGAATTTGATTACTCAACGGCTAGTGGAATAAGCCTACATGTATATCTTGATAACATGAGGTATGAATCTGGCAAGTTAGCTAGAGCGGTAGGTAAATACCTACAACGGGGAACTAAACAAAATTGGCGAGGTTATAAAGAGAACAACTTTCACGTCCTACGTGAAACCAATATGCCAGCCATTCTCACCGAGAATGGTTTTATGGATGATCGGAAGGAAGCACTTTTGATGTTAAAAGAAGAATTTCAAAAAGAGGTCGCTATTGAACACGCACAAGGGATATGCGAATACTTCGGCAATGTTTATAAAGGTACAGGATCACTTTGGGATAAAGGTTACTTAGAGAAAGGTGATTCAGGCGTACAAGTTAAACAGTTGCAAGAAGATTTGCTTCTACTTGATTATGATCTTAGGGGCTATGGTGCGGATGGTTCTTTCGGTCCGGCTACAGAAAAATCTTTGAAGCAATTTCAGGAAGATGAGGGATTGAGTCCGGATGGTCTTTATGGTCCCAATACACAACGGGCCATGGACAAAGCTATTGCAAATTATGAACAAAACCTTGAGGAGGTATTAACTATGGAAAAGAATATTTTTGTAGCGAATAATGAAGTGGACGCAATTAACGCATATAAAGCGGTTGTGCGCTCTGGAGGAGTAATTAAGTTCCGGGCGAATGCAGAGAGAGAGAAAGTTTATGCGGAAGAGACAATTTATGTGATTGGTGGAGGAAAAGAAGGAATTAAAGTCGGTCATGGCAAGGTTATAGATCTTTCAGGAGCAACCGCAGAGGAAACATCTCTCCATCTATATAAGTATTTCGATTTGGTTTAAGACAGAAAGTACTTTAAGGAGAGCTTTAATTAACTAATTTTTGGTTAAAAAGTAATAAATTCCACATTTAACGTTGACGACTTCACATGAATTATGTAATATATAAATTGCATCATGTAATTTATATTTTGCATTCAAGAGAAGGTGGAGGATATTTGGATAATAATGTAAAGGTGACCAGAGTTTCTATAGGTATGACTCAAGAAGATTTAGCGAAAGAAGTAAAAGTTACTAGACAGACTATAGGGTTGATAGAAAAAGGAAGGTATAACCCTACCTTAAAGTTATGTATAAGTATTGCGTTAGTCCTGAACAAAACTCTTGATGAATTATTCTGGAAAGGAATTGAGTAATGAGAGAATCTTGGATAAAAAGGTTGTTACCAGATGACGAATATAAACGTGATCAGTCCCTTTATTTCTTAGCAGAATCAGCAATTTTGGCCATTGTTCTATCTATGATACTTCTATTAATAAATTACACATCTTCCTCATGGTCATTTGGAGGCGAGCTATACCTAGTTGTTTTTCCAGTGACTATTGTAATCTATGTATTTTTAAGGTATGTATTTTCAGGGATAGAATATGCGGATGTCTTTACTGGAAAGGAGTACAGATACAAAATGAAAAATATACTTTTTCAATCTACAATGTTTTTTGTCTTTTTCTTAGTGCTTTACACCTTATATACAGGTATTCCAAGTGAAAGTGAAGGTTGGTTTGACATACTAGGTGTATCACTACTTGGTTTTGTGCTAATGTTTATATTCAATCTAGTCTCACTAAAAATTTCTCATAAGAAAAATAATTCTTAATCTAAAAGTAAGGCTGTAGAAACTAGTATATCTCAACTATTTCTACAGCCATTTTTTATATTATTTAAGCACAGCGGACGCTATACCAAGCTAGACTAGCGGAAAAACCAACGATGCCACCTTTAATAGCATTTTTTCCTGCCACTTTCGCCAGTTCATATGCTAATTTCTTCCATGCTTTTCTTTCAATTAGCTTCCACATGCCTCCACTAATAAAGCCGATTCCAGTAGCGTCAATGACCTTCTGTCCTACACATTCACTCCAAGAATCTCCTGATGCAGCAGCCATTACGATTCCTTTGCTGGCCACGGTAGAAGAAGGGTTCTCCACCCCTGAAAGGTCTCCTGCTGTTACCTCTTCGCCATTGGTAATTTTAATGAATACTTCCAAAGATGGAACGTTTTCTGCACCAAATTTATCTGCAGCTTTCTGTTTGTCAAGTATGTACTTTCCATCTTCTAGAGTAGTAGCTTCGTTAAAAATAAACTCTAAGTCTCCCGCCATTTGGTCCACAGCTTCTTGATCACTTGCAAGCTCTGCTGGAATTTGTGGCGACATGGTTGGTGATTTTTCAGCTGCAGAAACATTGTGAAATGATGAACCAATACCCCCGGTGAAAATTACTGCTGCTAGAGTGCCGACTAAAACTTTGTTTTTAAACATTTTTTCCTCTCCCTTTTCTTTTTGGATTACTTACAAGTGATAGTTTACAATATTGTATATTTTTGTAAACACTTCCGAAAAATAATATTTAATTCAGAATTTTCATTTTTTATAGCGGGAGACCAATGAAATTATATTCTTAAAAAGCACATTAAAATTTGCAAAGCATTTGGTTGACTAGAAATGCTTATATATCAAGTCATAGCGCTATAATAATTTAAGTGGTTAATACATTTATTATCATCACATGGGAAACCTCGCCGGAAATATAGCTGCTTAAGGTCCATTGGTTAATAGAAGTTTCCCAACCTAATTATCATTGCGAATGAGGGATTAAGGAAGACTATGTTTATAACCCTAGAGTATCTGACTGGCCCCGTTTAAGGATATTCGTAGGTTTTATCACGATTATTTTACAATAAACCAACTTAGGCTATGGGCGTTTCATTAGTGCTCAAGTATGTAAATTCTCATCCATAAGATAAGTAAAGCCCTGGCAAATGCCAGGGCTTTTATTACTAGAGTTTATCATTGTCTATATAAATTCCATTCTTAGTTATTGGTGTCATATTCTGCGAAATATATTGAATTTTATGTAAGCGTGATTACTCTTCACTTTTAAGCTCGAAGTCCTCAACATCCTCACTGAATTCCACTGGTATTCCCATAAAATTCATGGACATCATGAGTGGGTCTCCTTGATCATCTAGAACTGGTCTATTTCTTATCTGTTCTCCAAGCCATTCCTCATTCACTTTTATCTTAGTAGTATGGTCATTGTAAAAGATGGCCATTTCTAAATCCCTAAATAATCTCATTTTAAAGACCTCCATTTTACAGTATATTTCTCGAAAAATTGAGATATAATATACATTAACAGAACAAACGTTCTTATTCAATTCTATTTATCCCGAAGTCAAAATCATTTCTATAGATTCTAATACCTATCAGATAAGCTTGCTACTGTGAAGGATATCTGCAAAAAGCAGACCCCAATTGGATAGGCTACTGTTATATTAGAAATATATTATTTACTTTTTTTCTTCTTAATGTAACTGATATAAATAGCAATTAATCCACCTAATGTAAAAGCAAGTACGGTAAAAGCGGATATCTGGGTACTAGAAAGGTCCCTGTTAAAAATATTGAAGAGTGATATAGCTGCTATCAAAAGTAAACCTATTAGACTTAGAGTTAATTTCAACTTGAAAACCTCCTAACAAGAAATCTTTTATCTCCCTATACAACAGAATATTTTACACTACATTTCCTGGTTTGAGCATGGGTTACTGTCATGACTTTTCTGACGGTACAGGAGATGCTAGGTCTTCTACTATGAGAGAGTGGAATGTTGATTTACTCAACCAAGATTTCGACCGATTTACAAGAGAAATTGATGCTATGAGAAGTCTCGAGGGCTCGTTTATCTAAGACCCTACCTTTATAGGAGCAGCACAATCCTTAATTGATGTTGTACGAGGAAAACTTAGTCTATCATGGGGTGTAGAGAGGGATATTATGCGTAATTCTGCAATCCCTCTTAATGTGGCATAAAGCATGTATAAATGGATTATAAACTATGATGAAGCTGTAAATGCATTTTACGGAATTCGTCCTGGATCTAGTGATAGTGTTAGGTATTAATTCGATGAGAAAAAACCGACATCGATTTTGATGACGTTTTTTTGCATATTGATAATCCTTAAGCTTACATTTCATATTTCATGAGTTAAACGAGTAACAGTTGGTATATCGGCAGGTGCCCATTTAAGAGTACTAAGTTCTCCAATATTCACCCAACGTAATTCTTCATGTTCAATAGCCTCAGGGTTCCCCGCAATGATCTTAGCCTGATATGTAGAAAGATTTATTATGTTGGAGTCACTTTCATGAGTGGTTTCTGCAACTTTCGAATGGATTACAATGTCACAATTAAGCTCTTCTTTTATTTCTCTTTTCAATGCTTCCTTTGGCGTTTCGTTGTTTTTAATTTTCCCTCCTGGGAACTCCCAATGGAGTGAAAGTGACATCTTTGCACTTCTTAAAGCGCAAAGGATATAACCATTACTAATAATAACTGCACCCACCACATTAATTATTGGCTTCAATACTAATCCCTCCTAGTTGCTCACCCCAGTATGCATTTTTTTAGATCTTAAAGCTTATTCACTTATTTTATTAGTTAGTGAATTTTCTTTATCTGATATTAATTCAATAATATACTTGTTGAATTCTTTGGCATCCTTACTGTAATGTGCTCTTCGATGACAATTAGGACATATAGCAGCTACGTTTTCAGGGTGATCAGGGCCCCCATCCGAAAGTCTTTTCAGGTGATGTACTTCAAGAAATGGACTTCCATCTTGTGTTTGAAAGGGAGCCTCTTCTATACATGCTTCACAAATTCCGTTAGCCCTTTTTAGAGCATATTTTTTAATTGCTGCAGCTCTCTTTCGGATGATTGTTTTACGTTGTTGGTAGGTTGAACTTTGGTAGTCATCTGAATTTTTTAGAGCCATATTACGCAAGTCATTTAGATCATTAAAAGCTGTTGTGGATTCTGTGCTATTGCTATCATTATTTATTTTCTGTGTGGTCTCAAACTCAAAGACAATCATCTTTCTATGATTTCCTTCTTTATCGTTACCTGTAATAGTATGATATCCAATGTTAGTAAGTTGGTCTTTAAATTCATACATTCCAGAAGGGGCTGCATCTGTCTTCTCGAATAAATAAACATCTTTCCCGTTCTTAATATGATCTCTTAGTGCTTTGTTTCCCTCTTTAAAAACTTGGTGCCCAGATTGTCCTTCCCCTGTATAAAAGAAGGTATTGGCATCTTGCCAGCCATCTTTATAACCGTAGTCTTCTCCAGATTTGCCAGAAAAAATAAATATCATTGGATGATTCCTGCAGGCTGATATTCCTCTCTGTCTATTACCTCCAAATTCATCATGGATATCAGAGCGTTTATATACTTGGCCTGTGATAAATGGATAAATGTTATTAGGTTCTTTATAATTTCGTAGTCCCCACTTTCCTGATCCTTTTTCATCCGTTGCGTATATTAAGTCAGTTTCATCACCGGGAGTACCACGAAAAATTTCACAATCACTTGAGTGCAGGTAAAGGTTTTTCCTGATTTGTGCTTTCCAGTCTGTATATGTATTTAATTTGATTGTTCTTCCATTTTCTACCTCTTCATATATCTCATTCAGTGATCCTTTACCGCCCAGATTATTTAAGGCTGTAATAACTGCTTTTATCCATTTATTTTGTTGTGACATGTTACTCTCTCCTTTCATTTTATTTAGCAATACATAAATTGTATGGGTAAGTGACACGAAATGACAACAGTATAATGAAGAAACTCGATTAATGTTAATCAAGTTGGGGCAGAAAATGGGGCAGAATTTCATTATTATTGCCCCATTTTTATTTTGAAATATCAATTTATATCCTAAAGAACGTTGATTTAATAGTGCTCTGCAATAGTTCATCTTGTTCGATCATACCTACTCCAACAGCCTTCTAAGCTGTGGGTCGGGAGTTCGAATCTCTCCTGGGACGCTAAATAAAAAACTGTTTCTTTTGTTAAAAGCAAAAGAAACAGTTTTTTTGTGCTTAACATGCTCAAGTACTTTAGAGATATAGTACATCCCACTCCTATTCAAAGTATTAATACGGACATAGCGATAACAAAGGGTTTTTGACATAGCCTTCTGAATTTATTTAGCATAGCATCAAGCTCCTGAGATTTAGTAAGAGCGTTATTGTAATTTTGGTCGATCAGAAAGGCTCGGTACATTTCTCTTCTCTTATTTTCAATTTCATTTTTCAATTTTTCACAATCCATAAAAATTCCCCTTTTTACTATGATTTTACCTTATGTAATTGACTAGGAGTTAAAATTTAAAACTATTTTGAAAAAATGTCAAAATTAACAAATTATTTTTTGCTTTAAAGTAATAAATGAAAAAAGGCGATAAGTAATTTTCTTACACTTAGCGTCATTTATATCAATGCTTTAGTAAAGATAGTAGGAAAGCATTCATTCAATCTAGGAAACTCATGGTTATCTACTGAATCTATGAGGATGTTTTTAAAGGAAGTAATAACCATCATGGGATTTTTGGTTGAGGAAATAAAGAATAGAAGGTGGCGGTGAGAGTATGACTAGGGAAAGCTATATTAAGCAGGATCCAAAAACCTTCCCGTTAGCAAAAAAAGTAAGAGTTTTAATGAAAAGTATTTGCCTTGTAAAGTTATAAGTGATCGTCTTTTAGGAAACGAAAGAAGCGTCCTATCATTAGACGCTTCATTTTCGTGTAAAGGAGTTTACAAAAAGCGCCTCCTAATTTCTGGGGAGGGAAGTGGGCAGGCTTCCTCTCTACCGAACCATTTGTAACGATTCTTAGACAAGAATTTGTACGCTCCATCCCTTATCCGTTTAGGAACAATAATCATGGCAAAACCAATCTTCCAAACACCCTTCAAATGCTTACATACTCTTAACGCAGCTGAAGAACGAAGGTATGACTTTGAACCATCAATAAGGACAATACTATCCACTTCCTTGGAAATTTCATGTTGTCTCATCAATGATTGTCCAGCGTGGCTTTGTTGAGAAGCGAATTTAAAATGTCCTTCGGGATCTCTTTTTATAATGAATTGCACACTTTGATTGCAAAAATGACATTCCCCGTCAAAAAGGATAATTCGTTCCATATTCCATCACCTCTACGATCATTTTACCATGTTTTACATCAGGAGGTTCTTAAAAAGGTTTGCATTAGGTGGGGCACATATCACGTATTCTTCATACGCTATGATGTAGAGGAGTGATTCGTTTGATAGCCTTCACTTACATGCTGATTGGTATGTTTTTTTGCTTCCAGCAACAAGAACCAGTAAACCAGAGTAGAGAAGAGAAGTCCATATACATGTTCGTGTTATTAGGGTGGGTCATTCTTTGGCCGCTATTCTTAATTCGTGTATTACTTAAAGGTAAATAAAGGGTAAAGAAGATGGTTTTAACTCACATACATGCTCCTTCTCCCGGTAACAATAGTAATGGCTATAAAAGCCAAGCGATTTGAGGAGTGATCAGGATGGAGAAGAAGAATGTTCAGTGGTTGCCGATTGTCGCTTCTATCGGAATCGGTGCTGCCACCTACAGCATGATGACTGGTCAGGCAGGGCAGTTGCAGAACGTTATCCCGAGCATTGCTAAAATGTCAGGGCAACGTCAGAGCAACCCAACCTCTAATCAATAAAAGAAAGGGTGTGCTACTTAGCACACCCTTTCTCATTTCCTCTATAGAAACGTTCTCGATAAGGAGAGCGTTCGATGTCGATTCATGTAAGTTGGAGATTTCCTTTAGGCAATTCCATAGATCGCTTATCAATTTCTTTCGTCAATAAGTGGACGAATTCATCATCTAATTGAAGTTTCACGGATTCTATGTAAGTTTCCAGCAATGTTTGATCATCTAGCAATGACAAAACGATACATCCCCTTAAATTTTATGATTCGGTGAAATTTTATTCACATTCACTTATTTTAGCAAAAAAAGCGGAATCTTCATGAGTATAAAGTCCTGTTTTTTGCTAATATCAAACATTTTCAGATAATTTACTAAGATGAGGTTTTTGAATAGTGAAATCGTTTGTCTTTCTTTGTATTTACTTAACGAATAGTGACGGATCGGAAACGGATTTCAGATGGGGATGTGTATTCTTTGTGTTTCTTATGAATATACTTTAGTATATCCTAATAAGCTAAATGAATAGAGGTTTGAAAAACATAGGATAAGGATAGAATGTGGAAGTATAAACTCTTAGGGAAGGGTGTCTTATGGAAAATAAAAACGGGAACTTAGTGATGTTCCCAAAATGGAAAACCGCTCTGGAACGTAAAGGGCTGGACGCGTTAAAGGAAAAAAGATATAAAGATGCTTCAGAAGCTTTGGAGCCCCTTGTGGAGTATGGTGTTGCAAATGGGGATGTGATTACAGGACTTCTGATGAGTTGGATTGAACTTGGGTTGTATGATGAAGCGGAAGAATTGTGTCAAAAACAAATGAAGGAAGACTATGAACAGTACTACCATTATTTACATATCTATATCACCATCTTATTTCAGAGTAACCAGTATGAAGAAATCATAAATCTCTTGGAAGAAGTGTTCGAATCAGAAGACATACCCCATCAGAGTCGTACACAACTTTGGCAGATGTTTGAAGTGAGCAGGAAACTTCTCGAAGATCGTCATAAAGAGGAAGGTACGAAGTTTTTTGATGAATTTAAATACGCCCTGGATTCTGATGATATACATAAGCAATGGCAAGCGGTTGACCAATTAAAAAAACAGTCTCCTGACCTTTTTGCGGATGAGTTTCAACGGGTTTTAATAAATGAGACAGTCCACCCGATTATTAAATCCTCCATTTTAGAATGGTTCCGGGATGCTGGTTGGACGGAGGAGTTGACCATTAAGAAATTTGGGCAGACATCAACCGTCGTCCCTTCGGAATTAACACAGCTTCATTCCGATTACATCATTAAACAGATACAAATGAGACTCGGTCAAATTGAACAAAACAACCCGACCATGTATGAAATGATCAATCGTCTTTTATATCATTATTGCTATGTGCGTTATCCAATATTTCCTAATGAAAAGGAAGTCCCGATTCTAGTCGAAGCCCTTAAACAATTAGGGCATGATTATTTACAACTTCCAATGTCTGTGAATGAGGAGTTGGAAAACGTGGACAAATACAAATCTGAAATCGAACTATGTGAACAGCATTACGTATTGATCGTAGGTGAATAAATGAACAGCTCACGGCTTGAAAGGCTGTAGGATTATGTTATAATGTAGTGGTTGCAAACGAGATTCGTATGTAAAAAGAGTCATAGAATCGTCAGATCATCGTCTTCGGACGAAAATGAATGAATAGATGTTGGAGGGAATTTTTTATGTCAGCAAAATGGGAAAAGCAAGAAGGCAATCAGGGGACTTTGACAGTAGAAGTACCTGCAAGTGAGTTCGACAAAGCACTTGATCAAGCCTTCAAAAAAGTAGTTCAACAGGTACAAGTACCTGGGTTCCGTAAAGGTAAAGTACCTCGTAAACTTTTTGAACAGCGTTTCGGAGTGGAGTCTCTTTATCAGGATGCCCTTGATATTGTTCTTCCACAAGCTTACACAGAAGCTGTTGAAGAAACTGGGATTGAGCCAGTCGATCGTCCGGAAGTAGACGTTAAACAGATTGAAAAAGGCCAGGATCTTGTATTTACTGCTGAGGTTACAGTGAAGCCTGAAGTGAAACTGGGCGATTACAAAGGACTTGTCGTAGAAGAGCAGGATACTGAAGTATCAGATGAAGATGTTGAAAACGAACTGAAGCAGATGCAGGAGCGTCAAGCAGAGCTAGTTGTTAAAGAAGATGCTGCGGTTGAAAATGGCGACACAGTCGTTATGGATTTCGAAGGTTTCGTTGATGGCGAAGCGTTCGAAGGTGGACAGGCAGACAACTACTCTCTAGAAGTAGGCTCCGGTTCCTTTATCCCAGGTTTCGAAGAACAGCTGGTTGGTAAGAAAGCAGGAGAAGAAACAGACGTTGAAGTAACTTTCCCTGAAGAATACCACGCAGAAGATCTAGCTGGTAAGTCTGCGACATTCAAAGTTAAACTTCATGAAGTAAAAGGAAAAGAACTTCCTGAGCTTGATGATGAGTTTGCGAAAGATGTCGACGAAGAGGTCGAGTCTCTTGATGAACTGAAGAAGAAAACTCGTGAGCGTCTTGAAGAGCAGAAGAAAACAGACGCTGAAAACAGCAAGCGTGACACGCTTGTAACACAAGCTTCTGAAAATGCTGAAGTTGAAATTCCGGATGCTATGGTGGATACAGAGCTTGACCGCATGGTACAGGAATTCGAACAGCGTCTGCAAATGCAAGGCATGACAAAAGACATGTACTTCCAATTCACTGGTCAAGACGAAGATGCCCTTCGTGAGCAGATGAAAGAAGATGCAGCGAAGCGCGTGAAAACGAACCTAACTCTTGAAGCGATCGCAGAAGCGGAAAATGTCGAAGCTTCTGAAGAAGATGTGAACGCTGAACTTGAAAACATGGCTTCCATGTACCAAACAGATGTTGCTCAATTGACGCAAATGCTTGGTGGGAATACGGACATGATCAAAGAAGATCTTAAAGTCCGCAAAGCCATTGACGTTCTAGTTGCAAATTCTAAAGCTGAATAATAAACTAAGAAGACAAGGTGCATCATCGCACCTTGTCTTCTCATATATTTCTATATTAAAGAGTATAGAGGTAGAGAATAATGGGGAAGATAGTTGATACTTCTCCAGCTGTTTACATACAATAGTACTGGTGCTCCATCGTTTGACTTATCTGCAGTTGAATTACATAATGAGGATGGTGCAGAAAAAGTTGCGCACACCTCTGAAAAGGTATTGCTTTTTTGTTTGAAGTTAATCTGATATGATGAGCAAAAGAAGTGAAGTGGGAACGTAAGCGTCGTATCATGAAACTTCAGTCGCAACGATTGCGTCATTATAATAAGGGGTGAAACGAATGTTTAAATTTAACGATGAAAAAGGACAGTTGAAATGTTCTTTCTGCGGTAAAAGTCAGGAACAAGTCCGTAAGCTCGTAGCAGGACCTGGCGTATATATATGTGATGAATGTATTGAACTTTGTACAGAAATCGTTGAAGAAGAGCTGGGTAATGAAGAAGAAGTAGAATTCAAAGAGGTACCGAAGCCTCAAGAAATTCGTGAAATTCTAAGCGATTACGTCATTGGCCAGGATCAAGCCAAAAAGAACCTGTCTGTAGCCGTTTATAACCATTATAAGCGTATCAATGCAGGTGTGAAAAATGATGATGTAGAACTTGCGAAAAGTAACATCCTCATGCTTGGGCCTACAGGTAGCGGTAAAACCCTACTCGCTCAAACGTTGGCACGTATTCTGAACGTCCCATTTGCCATTGCTGATGCTACTTCCTTAACAGAAGCTGGTTACGTAGGTGAAGATGTTGAGAACATTCTGTTGAAGTTGATCCAAGCAGCAGATTATGATGTGGAGAAAGCGGAAAAGGGAATCATTTATATCGATGAAATCGATAAAGTGGCCCGTAAATCAGAGAACCCTTCCATTACAAGAGATGTCTCTGGTGAAGGTGTACAGCAGGCGTTACTGAAAATACTTGAAGGAACTCAAGCGAGTGTACCGCCACAAGGTGGACGTAAACATCCTCATCAAGAGTTCATCCAAATCGATACAACCAATGTATTGTTTATCGTAGGAGGAGCTTTTGACGGTATTGATCAGATCATCAAACGTCGTCTAGGACGTAAAGTGATTGGCTTCGGTTCTGAACAAGCAGCTGATGAAGCAGAGAAAAAAGAGTTGCTCACAAAAGTGCTTCCAGAGGATTTGTTGAGCTATGGTCTAATTCCGGAATTCATCGGTCGTCTACCAGTCATCGGCAGCCTGGAGCAGCTTGATGAAGATGCGCTTGTTGAAATTCTCACAAAACCGAAAAATGCGCTTGTGAAGCAGTATCAAAAACTCTTCCAAATCGACCATGTGGAGTTGGAGATGGAAGAAGATGCGCTTCGTGAAATCGCACGTCTAGCTATAGAACGTAAGACAGGTGCTCGTGGATTGCGCTCGATCATTGAAGGAATCATGCTGGACGTCATGTATGAACTTCCTTCCCGTGATGACATTGAGAAATGCATCATTACCAAAGAGACAGTCACTGCTAAAAATGGACGTCCTAAGCTAGTCTTGACAGATGGCACTGTTGAAGATGAGAATAAGCAATCTCCGAAAGAGAGTGCGTAAACCTTAAGGAATAAAATCCAAGAAGCCGTGCTACGAATATGATGTAGCACGGCTTCTGTATTATTAAAACGACTAAGAGCTACATAAGCATGAAAGGCTGGTTTCTGTTCATAATAAAGTATTAGAGGAGTGAGCCCCTTGACAGTAGTTGGTTAGGGGATTTCGGTGTTGGAATCATCTGGGGCCGTTTCGTTTACTTTCCAAGTACATTTCTATATGATAAAAATACGTAGCTGCAATAATCGGAGGTGCAAGAAATGACGGACAAACAGAGAAAAAAGATACCTCTACTTCCTCTCAGAGGGCTGCTTGTGTACCCTTCTATGGTCCTTCACCTGGATGTGGGGCGTGAAAAGTCGGTACAAGCGTTGGAACAGTCCATGATGGATGATAATGAAATTTTACTTGTGTCACAAAAAGAAGTGAATATTGATGAACCCTCAAAAGATGACCTGTATGAGATTGGAACGATTGCCCGGGTAAAACAGATGGTTAAATTACCTAATGGCACCAATCGAGTCCTTGTAGAAGGTTTATATAGAGCCCATGTCGATCAATTGGTCGATGATGAGGACTTTTATTATGCGAATATCACTAAAATTGAGGATGAGCATGTAGGAGAAAATGAAGAAGAAGCCCTCATGCGAACGTTGATGGATCAATTTGAGAAATTCGTAAAAGTATCTAAAAAAGTAAGTCAGGAAACCTTTAATACCGTATCCGATATTGATGAGCCGAGTCACATGGCTGACATGATTGCTTCCCATTTGCCTGTGAAACTAAAAGAGAAGCAGTCTATTCTTGAAACAGTGAATGTGAAAGAACGGCTTCAAAAGCTTGTCGACATGATTGGCAATGAACGTGAAGTCCTGCAAATTGAACAAAAGATCGGTAAAAGGGTAAAGAAATCCATGGAAAAAACGCAAAAGGAATATTACTTGCGTGAACAAATGAAAGCGATCCAAAATGAACTTGGTGATAAGGATGGAAAATCAGGAGAGGTCGCTCAACTTAAAGAAAAAATAGAGCAGGCCGATATGCCTGAGCGAGTAGAGGAAATCGCTTATAAAGAACTTGGTAGATATGAAAAAGTCCCACAAAGCTCCGCAGAAAGTTCTGTAATCCGTAATTATATTGAATGGCTTGTGGCTCTGCCATGGTCGAATGAGACGGAAGATAACCTGGATGTGAATCGTGCAGAGAAGATTTTGGACGAAGATCATTATGGTTTGGAGAAGGTTAAGGAGCGCGTTCTTGAATACTTAGCCGTTCAAAAGCTGACTCAAACGATCAAAGGACCGATCTTGTGTCTGGCTGGACCTCCTGGGGTCGGAAAAACTTCTCTTGCCAAGTCCATCGCTCGTTCCATCAATCGAAAATTTGTTAGAATCTCTTTAGGTGGCATCCGTGATGAAGCCGAAATCCGTGGTCATCGTAGGACTTATATCGGGGCTATGCCCGGACGTATTATTCAAGGGATGAAACGTGCAGAAACCGTGAACCCTGTATTTTTACTTGATGAAATTGATAAAATGGCAAGTGATTTCAGAGGGGATCCTTCTTCAGCGATGTTGGAAGTCCTTGACCCGGAACAAAACGGGACGTTTAGTGACCATTTCATTGAGGAGAACTACGATTTATCTAAGGTTATGTTTGTCGCTACAGCCAATAATATTTCAAACATACCTGGCCCATTGCGTGACAGAATGGAGATTATAACCATTGCTGGTTATACGGAAGTTGAGAAAGTTCATATTGCTAAAGAGCATCTGCTTCCTAAGCAAGTCAAGGAAAATGGATTGAAGAAAGGCCAGTTGCAATTACGTGATGATGCGCTTTTGAAATTGATCCGTCGGTATACAAGAGAAGCGGGTGTTCGTGGTTTGGAGCGTGAATTGGCGAGTTTATGCAGAAAAGCTGCTAAAATCATCGTTTCTGGTGATAAACAACGGGTAGTAGTGACTGAAAAGCAGTTGGAGGAGCTTCTTGGCCGTCCGAAATTCCGTTATGGACGTGCTGAACTGGAAGATCAAATTGGAGCTGCTACCGGTCTTGCATACACAACTGCAGGTGGAGATACTTTATCCATTGAAGTTTCCATATATCCTGGAAAAGGTAACCTTACATTAACAGGGAAACTTGGAGATGTGATGAAAGAATCCGCACAAGCTGCATTCAGCTATATCCGCTCAAGAGCGAACGAACTGAACATCGACCCTGAGTTTGTGGAAAAGAACGACATCCATATTCACGTACCTGAGGGCGCGACCCCTAAAGACGGCCCATCAGCAGGTATAACGATGGCGACTGCCCTCGTATCGGCCCTGACAGGTCGCCCTGTCCGTAAAGAAGTAGGTATGACAGGTGAAATTACATTAAGAGGACGCGTGTTGCCTATTGGCGGATTAAAGGAAAAATCCTTGAGTGCCCACCGTGCAGGATTAACGAAAATTATCATCCCGGATCAGAACGAAAAAGACTTGGAAGATATTCCTGACAGCATTAAGGAAGGTTTAACTTTTGTCCCTGTGAAGCATTTGGATGAAGTATTAGAACAAGCATTAACGGAGGCAGTACATGAAAGTTAACACGGCAGACATCGTCATCAGTGCGGCGAGCAAAAAGCAGTACCCAAAAGCACCGATTCCTGAGATTGCACTGGCAGGAAGATCGAATGTTGGTAAATCATCATTTATCAATCGTATGATTCAACGAAAGAATTTAGCTAGAACTTCATCGAAACCTGGTAAAACTCAAACGTTGAATTTCTACATCATCAATGATAAATTTCACTTCGTCGATGTACCTGGATATGGGTATGCAAAGGTTTCTAAAAAGGAACGCGCGAAGTGGGGAGAAATGATGGAAGAATATTTTGCTGAGCGTGAGCAATTGAAAGCGACAGCTTTAATTATCGACATCCGTCATAAACCAACAGAAGATGATCAACTGATGTACAATTATTTGAAACACTTCGAGCACCCTGTTATGGTCATCGCGACAAAGCTTGATAAAATCAAAAAAGGCCAACGACAGAAACAGCTTAAAATGATTTATGATGTGTTGGAAATGGAAGAGGAGGATGCGTTAATTCCTTTCTCATCCGAAACGGGCGAAGGTAAGGATGTTGCGTGGAAAACCATGCTTTCGCACTTGAATTTATAATAAAAAACGACTTCCCTCATTAGGGGAGTCGTTTTTTATGTCCTGTGTATATTCATGCAAATATTTATTATATTAAAGCAAATTCATGCATTTATAAGGAAAGGATTGTATTCCGAAGGTCAGGCTCATCATCAGCAATATTTCGTATTTTTTGGACGATGTACAATTTTGGGAATTGTTTGATAAATAGATATAATTTAAAGTGTCGCTATTATTACAGAAAAATGACAAATTGATGAAGGGGAGAATTTTGGTTATGAGAAAATATTTACTGATGATTACCCTCAGCATCTTCATGATCTTAGCTCTTGCTGCCTGTGGCGGAAGCGAGGATGAAGGAGGAAATTCAGGGGATTCGAATGAAACGGATACTGGTGATTCCTCAGAAGAAACAGCTTATGACCTTGTTGAAGATGGTCAGTTTACGTTTGCTGCTTCTGGTGAATTCCGACCATTTAGTATGACTGATTCCAGTGGGGAAATGACAGGTTTTGATATCGATGTTGCGAATGCCATTGCTGAGGAATTGGGCTTGGAGCCGAATCCTCAAAAACAGAAGTTCGCGAGTATCGTAGAAGGTGTGAAGACCGGTCGTTTTGATGCGGCGGTTGCAAGTCATACCATTACGGAAGAAAGACAGCAGGAAGTAGATTTTTCTACTCCTTACTATTATTCCGGGGCACAAATTTTCACACGTCCAGACAGTGATGTAGAAACGCTTGAAGACTTAGAGGGAATGGAAATCGCCATTTCTAAAGGTTCTACTTATAGCACGTATGCAGAAGAAGTGACAGAAAACATCAAAACATATGACAGTGATGTTGTAGCCTTACAATCGCTCGCAAAAGGTCGTCATGATGCTGTAATCACAGATTTCTTGACTGGGAAGGAAGCTTCAGGAGAAGGCCTTGAGATTGAATCGAAAGAAATGATTGAGCGTAGTGAACAGGCTGTTGCTGTAGCAAAAGAAAACGAAGCCTTACTTGAAGAAATCAATGCAGCTCTAGAAACACTTCGTGAAGATGGAACACTTGCTGAAATTAGTAAAGAATACTTTGGGGAAGATATTACGACTCTGCCAGAGTAAATGCTCGTTTTTCAGTTGAAGACCGAAGTTAAGAAGAGTGCGCAATGAGCGTACTCTTTTTGACATTATAGAGGAGTTGAAGTCAATTGTATTTGTATTCTGCTAACTTTTGGACAGCACTCATCGATAGTCGAGGCATGTTTTTTGAAGCCGCTCAAATGACTCTGGCCCTTACTGCGGTCTCTATTTTAATTGCGATCGTCATCGGGTTAATGTTTGCCTTTATGAAAATATCTAAAATCAAACCATTGGAATGGCTTGCGAATGTGTACATTTATGTGGTGAGGGGAACCCCGCTGATTGTTCAAATCTTCGTGTTTTTTTATGGTTTAACGGAAGTGTGGATGATCAGTGGATTCTGGTCTGTAGCACTAGGTCTTGCCTTCCACAACGGCGCCTATATTGCAGAGATTTTCCGAGGATCCATCCAATCGATTGGAAAGGGTCAGACAGAAGCTGGCCGGTCACTGGGAATGAGCGGTACTTTAACGATGCGACGCATCATCCTGCCTCAGGCTTTTAGACGTGCATTGCCTCCGCTTGGGAATCAGTTTATTATTGGTTTGAAAGATTCATCGTTGGCTGCATTCATCGGTGTATCAGAAATATTTGCTGTAGCCACCACTCAAGGAGCCAATACATTCGACTATATGACCTGGTTGCTCGTAAGTGCTGTATGGTATTTGATTCTCGTATTCCTACTGACGCTAGTTGTCAGTGCAATTGAGAAGAAGATGGCTGTGAGTGACTAACAGAGGAGGAAACACAATTGTCAGAGCAAATGATTCGAGTCAATAAATTGAATAAATCGTTTGGGGATCTCCATGTCTTGAAAGATATTGATTTTCATGTAGAAGAAAGTGAAGTGGTTGTACTCATCGGGGCCAGCGGATCCGGAAAGAGTACAATGCTGCGTTGTTTGAACTTTTTAGAAATGAAGAACAGTGGAGAGCTCTTTATTAAAGGGGAACAAATTGATCCTAAAAAAGATAACTTGAACAAAGTAAGACAACAAGTCGGAATGGTCTTTCAGCATTTTAATCTATTCCCTCATATGACGGTACTAGGAAACGTTATTGAGGCGCCTACTCAAGTCAAAGGAATTTCTAAAAGTCAGGCGAAAAAAGAAGGCCAGGAACTTCTGGAAAAAGTGGGCCTCGGGGATAAAGCCAATGATTATCCATCAAGGCTTTCTGGTGGTCAGAAACAAAGAGTTGCCATTGCTCGGGCACTTGCAATGAAACCTGAAATCATGCTGTTTGATGAGCCGACATCAGCGCTAGACCCCGAACTTGTCGGAGAAGTTCTCGCCACTATGAAAGACCTTGCGAAAGAAGGAATGACAATGGTCGTGGTCACCCACGAAATGGGATTTGCAAGAGAAGTCGCCGACCGTGTCGTTTATATGCATGATGGAAAAATCGTAGAGTCAGGAGCTCCGAAAGATTTGTTCGAAAATCCACAAGAAGAAAGAACCCAAGCGTTCCTAAGCTCCATTTTATAAAACACAAAACCCCCAGAGGTTGCCTCTGGGGGTTTTGTGTTTTGTTCTTATTGAAAAAGGTATTAAGGAAAATGGCAGGATTGTTTAAGACTCAGTTTCGAGACTTTTGTGAGAGTTTAGGGCTCCGGGAAACGGTTCCTTTCCATGGGGCGGGCGGTGAGCCTCTTCAGGCTGACGCCTTCCGGGGTCTCACCTGTCCCACATGTCCCATAGGAGTCTCACCGTTTCCCTCCGCCCCTTTACCATGGAATAGATTCTCGAAACCTACACTAAAAGGGCAGCTCTTATGATTTTGATAGGCGGATTTTAGAACCCCTGCACTTATAAGTAAGGTTCTAATCCTTCCCACCTAGGCAGGCATAATGGGCTTTGTATCAAGCAATTACTCTTTCTAGACGTCCATTGGATAGAGTGCATATTATCCATTTCCTATAAACATATATGCTGATTTTCTAAGTAGTGGTTTCGAGAATCTTCCTTGG
>NZ_JAYLVQ010000065.1:0-45532 GCF_035818575.1 Halobacillus sp. HZG1 | reverse complement strand
CTTCCCACCTAGGCAGGCATAATGGGCTTTGTATCAAGCAATTACTCTTTCTAGACGTCCATTGGATAGAGTGCATATTATCCATTTCCTATAAACATATATGCTGATTTTCTAAGTAGTGGTTTCGAGAATCTTCCTTGGTAAGTGGGCGGAGGGGAATGGCGAGACTCCTGCGGGAAAAGAGTGCTAGGTGAGACCCCGGAAGGCGTCAGCCTGAGGAGGCTCATCGCGCTCCCGCGGAAAGCGAGTTATTCCCCGCAGCCCCCATCCACTCAAAGAACATCTCGAAACTGAGTCTTCAAGAAACCTGCCATATACTTTAATAACCATTAATCACCATCAGTTTACCAGATGACGATGAAAAAGCCGTGCAGATGATATCTGCACGGCTTTATATCTTTTATTAACCGATGGAACCTTCCATTTCAAATTTAATGAGACGGTTCATTTCTACAGCATACTCCATTGGGAGCTCTTTAGTGAACGGCTCAATGAAGCCCATGACGATCATTTCTGTAGCTTCTTCTTCAGAAAGACCACGACTCATCAAGTAGAACAACTGCTCTTCGGAGACTTTAGAAACTTTCGCTTCGTGCTCTAGAGAGATGTTCTCGTTCATGATTTCGTTATAAGGAATCGTATCGGATGTGGACTCATTATCCATGATAAGCGTATCACACTCAACATTGGAACGAGCACCTTCAGCTTTACGTCCGAATTGAACAATTCCGCGATACGTTACTTTACCACCATGTTTAGAGATGGATTTAGAAACGATCGTAGAAGATGTGTTTGGCGCCAGGTGGTGCATTTTAGCACCGGCATCCTGGTGCTGCCCTTTACCAGCGAGAGCGATGGAAAGTGTCATACCACGCGCTCCTTCACCTTTAAGAAGAACAGCAGGATACTTCATCGTCAGTTTGGAACCTAGGTTTCCATCAACCCATTCCATCGTAGCGTTTGACTCGGCAACCGCACGCTTCGTTACAAGGTTATACACGTTGTTCGCCCAGTTTTGGATCGTTGTATAACGGCAATAAGCGTTATCTTTAACGAAGATTTCTACAACGGCACTGTGCAGAGAGCTGGAAGAATAGGTTGGTGCTGTACAGCCTTCTACGTAGTGAACAGAAGATCCTTCGTCAGCAATGATCAACGTACGCTCAAATTGACCCATATTCTCAGAGTTAATACGGAAGTATGCTTGCAAAGGCGTTTCTACTTTCGTATCTTTCGGTACGTAGATGAAGGAACCTCCGGACCAAACTGCAGAGTTCAACGCTGCGAATTTGTTATCAGACGGTGGAATAACTTTACCGAAATACTCTTTGAAAAGATCTTCATTCTCTTTAAGCGCAGAGTCCGTATCCTTGAAAATAACACCCAAATCTTCAAGGTCTTTTTCCATATTGTGATAAACGACCTCGGACTCATACTGAGCGGATACACCTGCAAGGTACTTCTGCTCGGCTTCCGGAATTCCAAGACGGTCGAATGTGTTTTTAATTTCTTCAGGGACTTCATCCCATGAACGCTCTGAACGTTCAGATGGCTTCACATAATAAGTGATATCATCGAAATTAAGCTCAGATAGATCGCCGCCCCACTGAGGCATCGGCATTTTATAGAATTGTTCCAAAGATTTCAAACGGAAATCCAGCATCCATTTCGGTTCTTCTTTATAGTTGGAGATTTGTTCAACGACTTCTTTCGTCAAACCTTTTTGCGTACGGAAAATCGAAACATCTTTTTCGTGGAAACCGTATTGATACTCTCCCACTTCTGGCGCTTTTTTAGCCATGTTATATACCTCCTTTTGGTATAGAAAAGCTTAGTCTTCCTTCTCTGCATCTACACCCTTTTCCATTGCTTTCCAAGCGAGCGTCGCACATTTAATACGCGCAGGGAACTTGGAAACTCCCTGCAGGGCTTCAATATCTCCAAGGTCTAGATTTTCCTCGTCAATATCTTTTCCCTGCATCAAGTCAGAAAAGAGCTCAGACATCTTAAGTGCTTCGTCAACTGGCTTTCCTTTGATTGCCTGTGTCATCATGGAGGCCGAGGATAGACTGATGGAACAGCCTTCACCATCGAACTTTGCATCCTTCACAATGCCATCGTCGACCAGCAATTGCAGCTGAATGCGGTCCCCGCATGTAGGATTGTTCATATCTACAGTCATAGGGTTTCCTTCGATGGAACCACGGTTGCGCGGATTTTTATAATGGTCCATGATGACTTGACGATAAAGTGTATCCAGGTTATTAAAAGACATCGCCAAAATACTCCTTTGTTGTTTTTAATCCTGCAACAAGTTTATCAATATCTTCTTCAGTATTATACAAGTAAAAGCTGGCTCTTGCCGTCGCTGAAACTTCCAGCCAACGCATCAATGGCTGAGCACAATGGTGTCCTGCACGCACAGCGATTCCCTCAGCGTCTAAAACCGTCGCAAGATCGTGAGGATGGACATCCGAAAGGTTGAAAGTAACAAGCCCCGCCCGGTGCTCTGGACCATAAATGGTCATGCCATCGACTTTATTCATTTCCTTTATTGCGTAGGAAGCAAGTTTTTCTTCATGCTCTTTGATTTCATCCAAACCGATATCTGTGAGGAAATCAATGGCTGCACCTAAGCCGACCGCTCCACCGATGATGGGGGTACCGCCTTCAAACTTCCAGGGCAGTTCTTTCCACGTCGAATCATAAAGGTTAACGAAATCAATCATTTCCCCACCAAACTCGACAGGCTCCATTTTTTCAAGAAGCGCCTTTTTACCGTACAGGACTCCGATTCCAGTCGGGCCACACATCTTATGCCCTGAAAACGCATAAAAATCAGCATCCAAATCCTGGACATCAATCTTCATGTGAGGAGCACTTTGAGCACCATCAACAAGCATAACAGCTCCTTGTTTATGAGCTATTTGTGCAATTTCTTTCACCGGATTGATCGTCCCAAGCACATTAGAAACATGCATAACAGCAACAATCTTGGTTTTCGATGTGACTGTCTTTTGCACATCTTCTAAAAGAATCGTGCCATCAGACTGCAATGGAATATACTTCAGAGTAGCTCCTGTTTCCTTAACAATCTGCTGCCATGGAATAATGTTACTGTGGTGTTCCATTGGAGTGATGACGACTTCATCACCTTCACTCAAATTAGCACGGCCGTAGCTTGCCGCAACGGTATTAATAGCCGTTGTTGTCCCACGCGTGAAGATGACTTCCTGGGTACTGGACGCATTAATAAAGCGTCTTACTTTCTCCCGTGCGCCTTCATACTCGTCTGTTGCTTTCGTACCAAGCGTGTGTACACCTCTATGGACATTAGAGTTGTATCCTCGATAGTATTCATCAAGCTTTTCAATCACCTTAATCGGCTTTTGAGATGTCGCTGATGAATCCAAATACACGAGCGGATGTCCATTTACTTCCTGATGCAGAATAGGAAATTCGTCGCGTACCGCTTTTACATCCATTAATATACTTTCCTTTCAATCACTTGCTGCAACTGTCGTTTTACAGCTTCAACAGGCAATTGATTTACTACAGGAGCTAAGAATCCATGGATGATTAAACGCTCAGCTTCAAACTTGGAAATTCCACGGCTCATCAGGTAATACAATTGGATCGGATCTACACGTCCAACGGAAGCAGCGTGTCCCGCTGTTACGTCATCTTCATCAATGAGAAGGATCGGGTTCGCGTCACCGCGTGCGTCGCTGCTCAGCATAAGAACTCGTGATTCCTGTTCGGCATTAGACTTGCTTGCGCCATGTTCAATTTTACCGATTCCGTTGAAAATAGCAGATGCTTTATCCTTCATCACCCCGTGTTGAAGAATGTAACCGTCGGAGCCTTTTCCGAAGTGAGTGATGTTAGCTGTAAAGTTCTGCTTCTGTTTTCCACGTCCAATAGCAACTGTTTTCGCATTGGAGTGTGAATTATCACCAATCAAGTGTGTGATGTTTTCAGAAACCGTGTCGCCTTCGTTCATTTGTCCAAGAGCCCACTCAATGACGGAATCACGGTATGCAACTCCACGGCGATTGGCATAAACAGTTGTGCCTGCTTCAAAGTTGTCCACTGCACCGAAAGATACTTTTGCTCCATCTTTAGCGATGACTTCTGTCACGATGTTCGCGGAAGTTTTCTCTTCTTTATTGTGAGAAATATAGTTCTCTACGTATGTCACAGAACTATTCTCTTCAGCTACTACTAAGATGTGGTTGATCAAGGAAGCTTTTGGATCTTCCTGCCAGAAAATCGCTTGAATCGGATCCTCTATCTGAACGTTTTTTGGAACGTAAAGGAAAATCCCTCCGTTCATGAGAGCGGCGTGAAGAGCAGTCAAACGATGCTCATCCATATGAACCGCATCGTTCATGTAATACTTTTCTACCAATTCACTGTGCTCTCTTAGAGCCGTCCCGATATCTGTGAAAATGACACCTTGATCTTTCAGTTTCTGATCAATCGTTCCGTATGCCACTGTATGGTTACGCTGAATGACCAGGTTTTGCTGTTCTTTTTCTTCATCTAAGAAATCTTTGATTTCACCTGGAAGTTCATCAAGAGAATCAATGCGATCACCGGTTACATGGTGGTCGAACTCTGTGAAGTTCCATTTGGAAATATTCGTTTTATCTGGTTTCGGAAGTGGTAAAGATTCCGATTTCTCCAGGGCGCTAAGACGAAGGTTCTTCATCCATTCAGGCTCGTTCTGCCCTTGGGAGAATTGTGAGATGTACTCTTTGTCATATGGTAGTGAGACTTCTACTGTCATGATTACCCTCCTATCTTAATTACGCGTTAACGGTTTCGTCTTCGATGCCAAGTTCCTGTTTAATCCAGTCATAACCTTCCTCTTCCAGACGCTGGGAAAGTTCTGGCCCACCGGATTTGACAACACGTCCTTGCATCATAACGTGTACTTTATCAGGAGTGATGTAGTTCAATAGACGCTGGTAGTGAGTAATGATCAAGCAGCCGAAAGCGTCGTTGCGCATTTCGTTGATTCCTTTAGCAACTACTTTCAGGGCATCAATATCAAGTCCTGAATCAATTTCATCCAAAATGGCAATTGCCGGTTGGATCATCATCAATTGTAGGATTTCATTACGTTTTTTCTCACCGCCGGAGAAACCTTCATTAAGGTAACGCTGAGCCATGTTTTTATCCATATCAAGTGTGTCCATCTTCGCGTCCATCTCTTTAATAAATTTCATAAGAGAGATTTCGTCGCCTTCTTCACGGTGAGCGTTAACGGAAGAACGAAGGAAATCAGAATTTGTCACACCACTGATTTCACTAGGATATTGCATTGCAAGGAATAGACCTGCTTGAGCTCGCTCGTCCACTTCCATTTCAAGAACGTTTTCGCCGTCAAGCAATACTTCACCTTTTGTCACTTCATATTTAGGGTGACCCATGATTGCGGAAGCCAGCGTGGATTTACCGGTTCCGTTCGGTCCCATAACAGCGTGGAATTCCCCACCGTTGATTGTTAAATTAACACCTTTAAGGATTTCCTGACCTTCAATTTCTACGTGAAGATCTTTGATTTCTAAAGTTGATCCTGCCATAAATGAATACCTCCAGTATCTATTTTTATCGAATGTCCAAGTTAATCGGAAACAAAGAACTATTCTCAATTTATTCTCATTATAATCTTATATCATTTAGTGCTTGTTATCAACTTTTTCCCATTAGCTGAAAACGTGGAAACGGACATATAACAAACAAATTTCTACAATTTTCATGTGTATTATAACATGAAAAAATCAGGTGGCTAAACACACCTGATTTTTTCATCTACTGTCATGAATTATCTATGCAATTGACGGTCGACTTGGGCAATCATTTTCTGACTCTCTTCGAATTCACGTTGGCGTTTCTCTTCTACTTTCAAGCGTGTATCCAACTTCCTGCTGTACTCCGCATAACTCATGTTATGAGACTGGTGCATGGCTTTCTCCATATCAGCAGTGTAATTCAAATTCAGATCGTCATTGATAACGAATCAATCCTTTCAGATTATTTACACAATTTAAAGTACCACAAATAATATACCCAAACAAAGCCCTTTGAAACTCTAAAATACATCAAATCAAACTCTTTTCTCCAATGTAAGCGTTTACTCCGGGCGAGTATTTAGAATACATCCGATTTTCTCGAATTTTCTAATAAGTGGATCAATTGACCGTTGACGTCAAGTCCATGTATGCATCCTGTACAAGGGTTACAGCCTGGCTCAAAGCTGCTCCTCCTCCAAATGCCGCAGCCACACCACAAGCTTCTAATATTTCCTTCTCTGTTGCTCCCTGATCGACACAGCCCTTCGTGTGGTAAATCATGCAATACTCATCCTGTGCAACGATGCTGATTCCTAATGCCATCAATTGCTTATCTTTTTTAGATAATTCCCCTTCTTTAAAGCATTCTTGTGTAAATTCATCGAACTTATGAGAAACTTCCGGCATGTGCTCTCTGAAGGCTCCCATTCCTTCTTTATAATCATGTAAATACGTTTGCGTCCACGTCATATTTTGTTCCTGCATACGAAAACCTCCCAATAAAAATAAGTGACTGCGGTTAGTATAAACCGCAGCCACCCATTTTATCCGTTATTCAGCATCACTTGATACCGGCACAACAGCACCGTCATATTCTTCTTTTATGAAGTTTACGATCTCATCAGAACGAAGAACTTCTACAAGGGTATTCAATGCTTCATTGTCTTTATCTTCACTATTAGCAGCAACAACGTTTACATATGGAGAGTCAGATTCCTCGAGAATAATTGAATCTTCACTTGGAGACAAGTCAGCTTCAATCGCATAATTTGTATTAATAGCTACAAGCACGTTTTCTTCACGTTGATAAACCTGGGGAAGGTTTGCTGCATCTACACCTGTATCAAATTCGATGTTTTTAGGGTTTTCTACAATATCCTGTACCGTAGCTTCTACTTTTTCAACACTTTCATCCAATTTGATCAGCCCCTCTTTTTCTAAGAGAGAAAGAACTCGTCCGTGAGTGGATACGGAACGACTCATGACTAGCGTCGTGCCCTCTTCCACATCTTCCAGGTTTTCATACTTTTGAGAATAAACTCCGATCGGCTCAATGTGGATACCACCGAGGTTTACAAAGTCATATCCTTTCTCTTCTTCTTGAGTCTCCATATAAGGAATCGTTTGGAAATAGTTTGCATCGATTCGACCTTCATCTAAGTCTTGGTTCGGTAAAATATAATCCTGATATTCTTCAATCTCTAATGTGATTCCTTTTTCTTCGAGCATAGGTTTTGCTTTTTCAAGAACTTCAGCGTGAGGAACACTAGTGGCTCCTACCTTAATCTCT
Organism: Halobacillus sp. HZG1; assembly: GCF_035818575.1. Lineage (NCBI taxonomy): Bacteria > Bacillati > Bacillota > Bacilli > Caryophanales > Bacillaceae > Halobacillus > Halobacillus sp. HZG1. Next base: position 38,161 of record NZ_JAYLVQ010000065.1, on the reverse strand, counting down.
TTGGCATCACCTTCACCTTCAGATCCTGATGAAGTTTCCTCCTCATTCGATGACCCGCAAGCTGCGAGCACTAGGATAAACAATACAGCGATTAAACTCGTCCAGATTTTTTTCATTTTTCATTCTCTCCCTTTTCTTTATTTTATCTTTATCTTTTATCCAATTTCCGTGAGATCGCATCTCCGATGAATTGGAATATAAACACAATCAAAATAATTAAAATGGTACAGATAAATACAACATCAAAATTACTTCTTTGGAAGCCGTAGAAATAAGCGAAGTCGCCAAGTCCACCTGATCCAATTGCACCTGCTACTGCAGTGTATCCAATCAATGCGATCGCTGTTACGGTAATCCCTGATATCAGAGCTGGCATCGATTCCGGAAGCAATACTTTGAAAATGATGGTCGAATACTTAGCTCCCATAGATTTTGCGGCTTCCACGACACCTTTATCGACTTCTTTCAAAGCAATTTCCACTAAACGGGCATAGAATGGAGCTCCACCAATAATTAGTGCAGGTAGCGCTGCTTGAGGCCCTCGAATAGTTCCAATCAGAAAATCAGTAAACGGGAACAACAATAAAATGAGAATGATAAAAGGAATCGCTCTAAATATGTTAACGATAGAAGCAGTGATCCAATTCAATGTTTTGTTTGCCCAGAGACCCCCAGGGCCGGTCAAATAAAGAAGTAGTCCCAATAGCAAACCTAAAACAAACGTACCTGCGACAGAAACCAGAGTCATGTAGAGGGTTTCATTTGTAGCTGTAATCATGTCTTCCATTCTTACGTTCGGGAACCATTCATTAAACATGTGGATTCACCTCCACTTCTACAGATGTTGATCCAATATAATCAATGGCACGCTCGACTTCTTTTTGATTTCCATCAAACTGTACAAACATTGTTCCATACGCACCCTTTTGCGTCTGGGTGATTTTCCCATGCAGAATGTTGACATCTACTTCAAACTTCCTGGATAAATCGCTGATGAGTGCTTGATTTGTACTATCTCCGACAAAATGAAGACGGATAATTTCTCCAGATCGGTAATTATCTTTGATCAACTGCAGGGAGGTCTCTTTTTCCGGATCTCCCATCACTTGATCCACAAACTTCTTCGTTACCGGTTTTTTAGGATGGAGAAAGACATCCAACACTTCCCCTTGCTCCACAATCTTCCCTTCTTCCATAACCGCCACCTGATGACAAATTTTGCGTATTACATGCATTTCATGTGTAATCAGAACGATTGTAAGGCCGAGTTTTTCATTAATATCCACAAGGAGATCAAGAATCGAATCAGTGGTCTCTGGGTCCAAGGCGGATGTAGCTTCATCACACAAAAGAACTTTAGGGTTGTTTGCAAGTGCTCTGGCTATCCCCACCCTCTGCTTTTGTCCGCCACTCAATTGAGATGGATAAGAACCTCCACGTCCTTTCAATCCCACCAAATCAATCAATTCATCGACTCGTTTCTGCCTCTCAGCTTTAGGGATACCGGCAATTTCCAATGGAAAAGCGATATTATCATGAACGGTTCGCGACCAAAGCAAGTTGAAATGTTGGAAGATCATTCCAATTTCTTGTCTTGCCAACCTTAATTTTCCTTTACTCAAAGAAGTGAGTTCCTGATCATCGACAAGAATGCTTCCTTCTGTGGGGTCTTCCAACCGGTTCAGTAAACGAATAAATGTACTTTTACCGGCACCGCTATAGCCGATCACCCCATAAATTTCCCCTTTGTTAATGTTAAGACTTAAGTCATCCACAGCTCGTACATCCTGATCTTTCGTGTGGAATATCTTTGATAGTCCTTTAATTGTAATCATGATGATTTCCCTCCACTTCCAAAAAAACGCCGCTCTGTTATGAGAACAGAGCGGCGTTTTTAATCATACCTAAAAATCTGTTCTCTCATCTGTCAAAGTTTTTTACTTTGCAGGAATTGGCACCTGAGCAAAATAGTTCTGCCGGTTGCCGGGCATCATCGGGCCAGTCCCTCCGCCACTCTGGATAAGAGATTTTAGTCTATTAAATTATTATTACTTTAACTCGTTTAAGTAGCACAAAGAGGATTGTAGCACCGTACGAATTTTGTGTCAACTCCAAAACAGATTGTTCAGAAAATAAAGTCGATCAATTATAAACCAAAACAGCAAATATTCACGCGATTTACACAATAAAAAAATCCCTTCTTTAAATAGAAGAGATTGATCGCGTTTACATTTCTCATCTATCAAAGTCAAAGACTTCGCAGGATTTAGCACCGTGCAGTCTACCTGCCGGTTGCCGGGCATCGTCGGGCCAGTCCCTCCGCCACTCTGGATAAGTGAAGATGTCGATATGAAATTAATAATTATGTTAGCATGGGACATAGATTAGCGTCAATCCATAACTTCGCCAGATACAAAGGAGAATGACATTGAGTGAACAAGCCCCTTTATTTGAACTGCCTTATATTAACGATCAATCTTCAATCTATAAACTGGAAGACGAACTAGGGAAAGTTATTGTCTTGACCTTCTGGGCCTCCTGGTGTCCAGATTGCGGGAAAGATTTACCTATGAAAGAACAACTGTTCAAAACGATGGATCATGAAAAAGTAGCGATGCTGACGATCAATGTTTCTGGAAGAGAACGGAAGATAGAGGAAGGTCTCGAATTCACCGAAAAGTTTTTAACGCAGCCTACTCTTTCTGACGAAGGACGTTACGTTTATGACATGTACAATTGTGATGGCGTTCCTTCCACCATCATCATCGATCAACAAGGTAATATCCATGCGAATTTTGGTGATCAGTCCTCCTTCTTAGATATTGTAAGCAAACTAGGAGAAATTGTATGATATTCAAGACTAGAAAAAACAGGGAAGACTCTGGAGAGTCTTCCCTGTTTTTTATTATAGAATAACTTCCAAACCATATTTAATAAGAGAAGTTTTCAATTCTACAGTAGTGGTCATTTCCTGGGAAATACATACACTATTCAACAAAACCAACGACTTTCTCATACATATAGGAGACAGATTGAAAAGCATATATCTTTTCCTCTACCTCCCCATCCCTCGTCACTAGCAGACACGGGACACTTTTAATCTTATAATACTGCATCCATTCAGGGTGCAGAGAAGCATTCATTTCCTTAAAAACTCCCCGATCAAAGACCGCTTCAAGTGTTGTAAGCATTTGACGTGCTAAATGACACGTTGCGCAAAAAGGGCTGTGAACGAAGGTGAGGGTCGTTTGTGGAGCATCAAAGTGCTTCTTTACTTCTGGTGATGTTTTTATTTCCTCCACAGCCATCCTCCTATATTAAATAAATCGATTTTACGTTGAAATGTCTACTAAGTAAGGCTCTTGCTAATTCAGCTTCCGGCGTAGCTGCTACTTCTCTGAAAGCCTTATCTATATAGATATGTTCGGCGTGAGGAAGCTCTTCCGTCAATTGTTTTCTTAATTTGTAGCCAGAGTCATCTTCGTCCACGAGAATATACACGGTCCGATCATCTAAATTGTGATCAAAAATCATTTCTTCCATCCGCTCGATTCCTAAAGTCCCATGGGTGCAGATGATTTCAATATCTTCATCAAGGACCTTGTTCAACTTCTTTTTATCCGTGATTCCTTCAACAATGACGATTCGTTCTCCATCCATCTTCATCACCTACTATATAGAAACAGACCATGCCTCTCAGGCATGGTCTGAACATGATTAAGATCAAACGTGATCATGTCAGACAAGGATTCTTAAAGCCCTGCCTGTCCAATGCACTATCCTTAGTCTTCATCAATCATTGCTTCATATTCTTCCGCAGTCATCAAATCATTGACCTTGGAGTTGTCACTTGGTTCAACAACAACCATCCAGGCTTTATCGTAAGGAGATTCATTAACAAATTCCGGACTGTCTTCCAAGTCTTCATTAACTTCGACAACCTTACCACTAAGAGGAGCATAAAGTTCAGAAACTGTCTTCACAGACTCTACACTGCCAAACGGCTCATCTGCTTCCAGCTCATCCCCGACTTCTGGAAGTTCTACGAATACGATATCTCCAAGTTCTGATTGCGCGAATTCAGTAATACCGACTCTAACTTTTTCCCCTTCTTCTTTCACCCATTCATGTTCTTCAGAATAACGCAGGTCTTTAGGTACGCTCATGTCAATTACCTCCAAAATAATAATTATAGTTCAACAACTAATATAAACATAAAAGCTATAGGCTTCTATTCCCAATAATGTGCTCACTGAGCCCAAACATTTTCAAACTCATCCTGCTTAAACCCTATGGTTGTTTTTTCACCATCAGTTAGGATGGGCCGCTTTATAAGCATTCCATCAGATGCCAACCACTCAATCATCTGTGCTTCATCTGCTTCTTTTAGCTTTTCCTTCATATTCAGTTCTCTATACTTTTTCCCACTAGTGTTAAAGAATTTCTTTGCAGGTTTGTCACTAGTAGAAATAAAGCTCTTCAACTGCTCTTCTGAAGGGGGATGATTGACAATATGTACAGATTCGTAGTCAATCCCTTCCTCATCCAACCACTTTTTAGCTTTTTTACATGTACCGCAATTTGGGTACCAATAGAAGGTTAAAGACATCTTCACACCCTCCTTCATTCTTGTTGTCTAATATTTTATCACAACGAAGGCGAAGATTTCATTTATTTCTAAGATTGTCTTCATATTCATCTCATGCTCTTCCATAATCCTCCCTTTAGTTGAAGACTCAGTTTCGAGGTGTTTGTGTGAGTTTAGGGCTCCGGGAAAAGGTTCGTCTTGCTCCATCGTCCAGACACTCGCGTCATAAGCAGAACAGCAAAGGAATGAAAAGCACATTCCTTTGCTGTTCTGCTTATGACAGTCGTGTCTACCAGGACGATTCCGCATTTGAACACTTTCCATGGGGCGGGCGGTGAGCCTCCTCAGGCTAAGCCTTCCGGGGTCTCACCTGTCCCACACGTCCCATAGGAGTCTCACCGCGCTCCCGCGGAAAGCGAGATATTCCCCTCCGCCCCCATACACTCAACATAAGTCTCGAAACTGAGTCCTCCACAATCCTGCCATATTGTTTAAGATGAATAGAGCAAAACGAAGGCCTGCACCTTCGCGTTTCGAAAGTGCAGGCCCTGTGTGACATTCAACCTTATTTTTTAAACCGTGTACTTTTCAGCTTCAATCAATGCTTTTGCAATCTCACGCTTCTTAGGAATAACATTTGTAGGTGTATGACGTGTCAGTTTACGCATAGCACCTAGCATCATTCTTAAAGAATCCCCGGATTCCGCTGCAATCAATGTTTCTTTCGCATGTCCTTCGATTCGATTGAAGGCTTCCTGCACATACACTTGTGTATAGAGGAGTTTCTGTTTGTTCTTCTCTTCACCTGATTTATTGATTGCTTTCTCCGTACGAAGAACGGCAGATTCCATGTTATAAATCTCGCCTACTATATCCGCGATATTTACAAGAAGTTCTTGCTCATTTTCCAGTTTCTCTCCGTATTTCTGTGCGGCAAGACCAGCAGCAAGGAGACCAATCTTCTTCGCATTTTTCAATAAATATTTCTCTTGTTCCAGAACTTCCACACCCGGTTCTTCCGGCATCATCATCATAATTTCTTCTTGAAGGGCTTGTGCTTGCTGAAGGAGAGGCAACTCGCCTTTCATTGCTTTCTTCAACAGTGTACCTGGGACGATCATACGATTGATTTCGTTCGTACCTTCAAAGATTCTGTTGATTCGGGAATCACGGTACATTCTTTCTACTTCGTATTCAGCCATAAAACCGTATCCACCATGTATTTGTACAGCTTCGTCCACAGCAAAGTCCAGAAGTTCTGTTCCAAACACTTTGTTCAATGAACATTCAATTGCATATTCTGCAATGACTTTAGCAACGGCAGCGCCATCTTTCAGCTCTTCGTCAGACAATTTACCCATGCTTTGTTCGAATAAACCTACCGTACGATACACGGAGCTCTCATTTGCATAGGTGTTGGCTGCTACAGAACCGATCTTTTCCTGAATTAATGGAAAGCTTGCGATCGGAGTCTTGAACTGTTTGCGGTCCTTGGCATACTTGACCGAAAGCTCAATTGCTCGCTTAGAACCACCTACTCCGCCAATCGCCAGTTTGTAGCGACCGACATTTAGAATGTTGAATGCAATGACATGCCCGCGCCCAACTTCTCCAAGAACATTCTCCACAGGGACTTCCGCATCTTCTAATATCAATGTACGAGTGGAAGAACTCTTAATTCCCATCTTTTTCTCTTCTGGACCTGTAGATACGCCTGGATAGTCACGATCCACTATAAACGCCGTGAACTTATCTCCATCGATCTTGGCGTATACGACGAACACATCAGCGAAGGCAGAGTTCGTAATCCACTGCTTTTCTCCATTTAATACATAATGAGTACCAGCATCATTTAACTTTGCTGTCGTTTTTGCTCCAAGAGCATCGGATCCTGAACCTGGCTCTGTTAAAGCATACGCAGCAATTTTCTCCCCTGTAGCAAGCAATGGAAGGTATTTTTGTTTCTGTTCTTCATTACCGAAGAAAACAATCGGTAGAGAGCCTATGCCCACGTGAGCACCATGGGTAACGGAAAAGCCTCCAGCACGGGAAAACTTTTCAGTAATCAATGAAGAGCTGATCTTATCTAACTGAAGTCCACCGTACTCTTCAGGTACATCAGCACCTAACAATCCCAACTCTCCCGCTTGCTTCAAAAGGGCTACGGAATGTTCAAATTCGTGGTTTTCAAGGTTGTCAATTTTTGGAACAACCTCACCAAGAACAAAATCTTCCGCTGTTTTAGCAATCATTAAATGTTCATCTGTAAAATCTTCCGGTGTAATCACATCTTCTGCTGCCAAATCTTCGACAATGAATCCTCCGCCTTTAATCATCTCTTTCAAATCGCTCATCTTTCTGTTCCTCCCCGAGTTAAATTAATTCAAATACTCCAGCGGCTCCCATACCGCCACCAATACACATAGTCACAACACCGAATTGCTCATTTCGTCGTTTCATTTCATGGATCAAACTTAATGTAAGCTTTGTTCCTGTACATCCCAGCGGGTGACCCAAAGCGATCGCCCCACCGTTTACGTTTACTTTATCTTCATCTAATCCAAGTTCACGAATGACGCGAAGGGATTGAGATGCAAAGGCCTCATTCAATTCAAAGAGACCAATGTCGGATAAAGAAAGACCAGCCATCCGCAGAGCCTTCGGTACAGCTTCAATCGGTCCAACTCCCATGATCTCAGGCTCGACTCCGGCTACTGCGAAGGAGCGGAATTTGACTAGAGGTGTAAGACCCTCAGCTTCTGCTTTTTCGCGGTCCATAACCATAACAGCTGCTGCACCGTCACTCATCTGTGAAGAGTTTCCCGCTGTTACAGAACCTGTTGTTGAGAACGCAGGCTTCAACTTGCCAAGTACATCTTGTGTAGTACCTGCGCGAACTCCTTCATCCATAGAGAAGAAGCTTTTTCTTACTTTTACTTTATTGTCTTCTCCAAGCTCACGGTTCGTCACTTCAACTGGAACGATTTCATCCTCAAATTTCCCTTCCTGAATCGCTCTCGCTGCACGTTCATGACTCTGTACCGCAAATGCATCCTGATCTGCTCTTGATATTTCAAAACGATTCGCCACTTCTTCAGCGGTATGCCCCATAGACATATAATACTCAGGAGCATTCTCGACCAATTGAATATTCGGCTTAATCACGTGACCTCCCATAGGGATGAGGCTCATAGACTCCGCACCACCTGCAATGGCTGTGTCACTGTGACCAAGCATGATTTTTTCTGCGGCATAAGCGATACTCTGCAAACCAGAGGAACAATATCGGTTAACTGTAATCGCTGGCACTTTATGATGAAGTCCGGCAAGGCCTGCGATATTCCTCGCCATGTTCATTCCTTGTTCTGCTTCAGGCATCGCACATCCAATGATGACATCATCGATGTTGCCCTCATAATTGTTGGCTCTTTTCAATGTTTCCCTAATTGTCAAAGCGGCCAGATCATCGGGACGCGTATGTGCAAGTGACCCTTTCTTCGCCCGACCGACTGGTGTACGAGCTCCTGATACGATAACTGCTTCTTTCACGGCTCTTCCCCCTCTTTTTATTAACTTAATTACGTAGCGGCTTGCCTTTCATAAGCATGTGCTGCATACGAGCTTGAGACTTCGGCTCCCCTACAAGACTTAAAAAGGCTTCACGTTCCAGATCTAATAGATACTGCTCATCTACGAGCGTTCCCTCTTTCAACTTTCCGCCTGATAGAACAAAAGCTAGTTTTTCTGCAATTTTAAGATCATGTTCACTGGCATATCCACTTAGCGCTAGTGATTTGGCACCTAGAAGCATTGTGGCATAGCCCTGCTCACCAACTACCGGTATTTTCGTACGTTTAGGTGCCTGGTAGCCTGACCTCGCCAGCCCGAGCACTTTTTGTTTCGCATCATGGAGGAGATGGTCGCCGTTGACACTAATGGCATCCTGCTGGTCTAAGAAACCATTCTCTTTCGCTTCCTCTCCTGAAGTAGAGACTTTAGCCATAGCTATTTTTTCAAACACACTGTTGGCAACCTTCTGCAGATCAAAATCAATGCCATTAGGTATGTTTCTTAAGTGCTTCATATAGAGTTCTTTATTTCCACCACCACCAGGAATTAGACCGACACCAGCTTCCACGAGACCCATATAGGTTTCCTGTGAAGCCTGGATAGCATCAGCAGGCAGACAAACTTCCGCTCCCCCGCCAAGAGTCATTCCAAATGGCGCTGCAACAACAGGCTTATCTGAATATTTCATTTTCATCATACTGTCCTGGAAACTCTTTACGACCATTTCGATTTCAAAGAAGTTGTAATCCTGAGCTTCCATGAGAATCATTCCAAGGTTGGCACCAACACAGAAGTTTTTAGCCTGGTTGCCGATGACAAGGCCTTCGAAGTTCTCATCTACATGATCAACCGCAAAATTGATCATCTGAATAATATCAAGTCCAATGGCATTGCTTCTAGAATGAAACTCCAAACCAGCGACCCCATCGCCAAGATCAATTAAACTGGCACCAGCATTTTTCTTTATGACTTCACGCTCTTCTTTCAGGCGTTTAAGGTTGATGACTTTTTCATTAAAGGACTGCTGTTTGTATTCTCCTTCATGATAGAAGTAAACGTTTCCATTTTTCTTCTTATAAAATGTTTCGATTCCATCATCCAGTATCTTCTCTACCCACGTTGGAATCGTCTCTCCTTCTTTCTTCATACGCTCCACAGATGCTTTCAGGCCGATACTGTCCCACATTTCAAATGGACCAAGTTCCCAGCCGAATCCCCAGCGCATAGCTTCATCAATAGACGGTACATCATCAGCAATTTCACCATACAATTCTGCTGAATAGAGAAGGACTGGTTTTACCACGGACCACACTAAGTCGCCAGCACGGTCACCTTCTGCATGTACGAGCGTTTTCAATTTTCGCTGTGGGCCTTTTTCCTGTTTCGCCATTTCAGTGGCTTTGGTCTTCAACTTGCCACGTTTTTCGTATTCAAGGGTTTCAGGGTTAAGCTGCAGGATTTCACTTCCCTTTTCACCTTTCTGCTTAAGGAAGAAACCTTGCCCACTCTTCGATCCCAGCCAACCTTTATCAAGCATTTCTTTCATGAAGGAAGGAATTTCGAAAGCTTTTTTCTCTTTTCCTTCTACTTGGTCGTACACATTGTTGGCTACATGGATGAACGTATCTAAACCAACAACATCAAGCGTGCGGAAGGTTGCGCTTTTTGGCCTTCCTATCATCGGTCCGGTGACTGAATCCACTTCACCGACGGAGTATCCTTTTTCAAGCATTTGCTGAACGGTCACTAATAGACCGTACGTTCCAATTCGGTTAGCAATGAAGTTAGGCGTGTCTTTCGCTTCAACAACACCCTTGCCAAGAACATCTTCTCCAAACTCTTTCATGAATTGAAGCACATCTGGACTTGTATGCTTCGTAGGAATCACTTCTAATAACTTCAAATAACGTGGCGGGTTGAAGAAGTGTGTACCTAGGAAATGAGATTTAAAATCCTCACTGCAATCTTCGGACATGGCTTCAATTGAAATTCCAGAAGTATTGGAACTGACAAACGAGCCTTTCTTACGGTGACGGTCTACGTCAGCTAATACTATTTTCTTGATATCAAGATTCTCCACGACTACTTCAATGACCCAGTCGACTTCTGATAAACGTTCCATATCATCTGTGAAGTTTCCGACTTCAATTAGATTAAGATTTTGTTTACTTGTTAGTGGTGAAGGTTTTTGTTTAAGCAGTGCTTTTTTATTTTCAGCAGCAATCCGGTTTCTCACGGCTGGATCTTCCAGCGTAAGCCCCTTTTTTGCCTCTGCATCAGTTAGTTCGCGAGGGGCGATATCCATCATCAATGTAGGAATACCTACATTCGCTAAATGGGCGGCGATTCCTGCGCCCATTACTCCAGATCCAAGGACGGCTGCCCGCTTGATTTTGTGATTCATTACATTTCCCCCTATCTCATTTGAATGAATGCTCATTCATTTTAAAGCCAAAAAAATAAGTACGGCTAATTCGTATCTATGTATAATATAAAATATTTTCAGACATTTCGCAATCCTTTTCTCCATAATTCTGTAAAATCTTCTCTTGAAATTCATTTGTTCCTGTATTTTATGCACAACCTCATAAAAGGATGCCCGCAAATATGCGGGCATCGAATTACTTTCCAAATACACCTTTTAGTACAAAGGCGACGTTCGCCGGTCTCTCAGCGAGCCTTCTCATAAAATACCCATACCAGTCATTTCCATAAGGAACATACACTCGCATTTTATACCCTTCTTTTACTAACTCTTCCTGTCTTTCCACTCTGATTCCATAGAGCATTTGAAATTCAAATTGTTCTTTTGAGATATCCTTTTCTTCTACAAGCGATTTCGTGTATTCGATCATTCGATCATCATGACTGGCCACAGCTGTGTAGTTCCCGTTCAGCAAATGAATCCGGATGATCTTCTTCAAATTCTCATCTACGTCTTTCTTCTCGGGAAAAGCGACTTTCGGTGACTCTTTATAAGCGCCTTTAACTAGTCGTAGATTCGGATGGTATTTGTCGAGTTCTTTTATATCATCAACGGTTCGGTATAAATATGACTGTAATACGGTTCCTATATGCTCATAATCCTCTCGCAGCTTTTTGAAGATTTCAAGTGTCTTTTCACATCTTTCATAATCCTCCATGTCTATGGTAACAAACACATCTTTTTCTTCAGCGACATCCAGAATCCTGCGCATATTCTCCATCACAAGGTCTTCCGATATATCAAGACCCATAGAAGTTAATTTTAAAGAAAGCTGTGAATCCAACTGATGGTCGGCAATCGCCTCGATTGCTTTTATACAGCCTTCCGCTGCTTCTCGTGCTTCGGATTCACTATCAATAAATTCCCCTAGATGGTCAATGGTTACAGCCATCCCCTTCTCGTTCAATTCTTTGATTGTTTTAACCGCATCCGGTACAGTTTCTCCCGCTACAAACTTCCCTGCCCCAAAGCGAAGTCCATATCTCTTTGCCAACTTGGTAAAAAAGCGGTTTTTTGATAAAAAAAGAAAAAAGTTTCTGAGTATACGTTCCATTCTCCAACCCCCTAAACCTTGTTCCCGTTCACAAAAATACATTCTGATTTTTCTGTCATGTAATCGTTAACATACTACTATTTTATCATTTATTAGATGGAATGGGTAAAAATTATATTTCCTTCGACAAACCCCCGCCTTTTTCCACAAGTTATGACTACTATTGGCTACTGAAATGATTTTTCTTATAGAAATGGCGATGAAGGTCATAATAAAAAATGAAAAAAGAAGGAGGAAACGTGATGCAACAACAAAATCAATCCATGCAGCAGTCCCAGCCCATGTCTCAAGTACCTAATATCGTGAGTACAAAAGATCAGCTTTATCTAGCTGACATGCTGTCCTGGAATTTGAATGCCTGTAAAAAAGCTCATTTCTTTGCACAAAATTGTCAAACACCAGAAATACAGGCCGCTTTAGAAGAGGCTGGCCAAATGCACCAGCGCCATTATGATAAGCTGCTTAATCATTTGAATTCTCAATCCCAAACAACCAACTGAGGAGGTATATCATGAATCAGACTCAAAAGATACAGAACCCTGAAACAAATGTTCCTAAAACTCCACAAATGAATGAGAGAGATTTTGTTAATGATCAGCTGACAACTGAAAAGTATATGACCGCTTCTTATAACATCGCCTTAAACGAAGCTAGCAATCAAAACCTTTATCAGGATCTTGCTACGATTTTCAAGGAAACCCAGGACTGCCAACGCAACTTATACAATCTCATGTTTAAAAATGGGTGGTATGCACTTGAACAGGCAGAGAAGCAGAAAATCGATCAGACGTATCAACAATTCACAGGTTATAAGACCCAATTGCCTTACAATGTCCAATAATTTTTAACGATCACAGAGCTAAAAAAGAAGCCCGTTTCCGGGCTTCTTTTTGTTTATCCTACAGGTTCATACCCTTGAGCCTCTACGGCTTCTTTCATCATTTTCTTACTTACAAAAGCTTCATCGTACGTGATGTTTACATTCCCGCTGTCCAGATCAACTTCTACACCATGTACCCCTTCCAATTCTTGAAGAGCGCCCTTTACGGATTGCTCGCAGTGATTACACGTCATTCCATTTACTTCTAATGTCATTTCCATAGTTTCACAACCTTTCTCAAACTTAGCTCTTGGTTAACTATTCCACAAAAGATTCATTCTTTAACGTTTTTTTATGAAAGAATGATCTTTGCACATTTAAAAACCCGCTTCCTATATATAGGAGCGGGTCATTCTAGTCATTGCAATATTTTTTTAAAGCCTGATGCAGAGAGTTCATAAACGTAATTTCTGATGAAAAATGAATCAACTGGATACGTTTCACCTGCTCCGGGCGAACCCCGGTGATAATGACTTCAGAACCCATATAACATAAAGAAGTCATTAAGTTTTTCAATAATTGAGCTCCATCCCCGTCGATTTGGCCTACTGCCGTAAAATCAAAAAGAATTCTCTCAATATCCCCGTGTTGGGTAGCTTGCAGCAATGGCTCTTCAACTGTGTACATTTTATCAGCTGTAATATGGCCAAAGAGCGGAATTAATGCGGTTTCTTCTGTTAAGCGGATAAACGGAGCGGAAAGTCGGTTTCCATGCTGGATCGCATCTTCCAATTTCTCTTTTTCTTCAAGCAGCTGAAAGTTAGTATCGTTCAAACGGGACCGCAATTGATCCATGGTTTTAGTCACTTTTGATAGCTGTTCATCTTTTGGAATGATCAACACTTCTGCATACAAATCATTTTTCCACTTCACATGCATATCGCATGTGATTGGATTCTGCCCTTCACCTGAAGGTTTAATTGCGATTTCTATTGAGAGTTTATGAACATCAGGGGTGACCCATTTTTTAATCTTAGACAGGCTCCCTTCATCCATAACATCTAAAAGGTTGTCCACTTCGCCGAACATCTCAACAGCTTCATCCGATATGGATTCAACTTTAAAATTTTTATTGATTATGACGTGTGGCAAAGGAAAGCTGCGTTCAACTCGTTTCATTGATCGTTTCTTCCCTTCCTTCATTGAACCAACGTTTCAGATGATCCAGATCCTTAACCACCATCACTTGTTCAGATTCAAATTCTTTCAAGTCGTATTTTTTTACTATTCTGCCGCCAATCATAATCAGCGGATTCCATTCTAATTGAGAAAAACGTTCCAACAACCTCTTGATTGTTTTTAAGCGATAAGGCAATGCCGCTGATATCCCGATGACATCAGGCCGGTACTTTTCTATTTGAGTGAAAGAGTGGTCCAAAGGGAGGTCCGGCCCCAAATAACGCACTCTCCACCCATGGTCTTTAAACGTATCTGCCACCATTTTCAAACCTATATAATGCTGTTCTTCTTCTACACCGAATAACATAGCTTTGAAGTTCTTTTGGTGTCTTCTACTTACAGGACCACTTTCCGAGTCAATTTTCGAGAGCACGAAGTCGCAAATGGCTGTAGCCAGATGTTCGTCCGCAACGGATATTTCATTTCTCTCCCACAGTTCTCCAACATAATACATGGCGGGAGTAATAATATCTTCATACAAATAAGCCCTCGGATGCTTTTCTAATAAAGTTTTTATATAATCTTCTGCCCCTTGTTCATCTCCTTGAAGGAAATAATGAGCTAAAATTTCGTGTTGCACGTCCAAAGTATTCACCTCTTTGAAAGTGTATGCAAATGTTGTAAAGCCTCGTCCAAATATTTGATATAACACTGTTTTTCGTCCTCGTCCACAACTTCCATGTTTTTAAGAAGGCGCACGAGCCGTTCATAATTATCAATAATCAGTGAAGTAGGTACTTCCCTTGATGTAAGCACCGTATTCAGCCATTTCGTGTAATCCATAAAAAAATCGACACTATCCATCTCATAGGCCGCTTGTAAATGATCTAAATGATGGAAGTTATCTTCTTCGGTTCGATCTCTTCCGTTCTGACCGAATTTTTCCCAAAGGTATGGGTAAGCCTCATAAATTTCATCTGCTACTAATTGAACTAAGCGACTCTGCTCAGACTTATTCACGTGGCGACCACCTCATATTTAGATACCTTCGGCACGATCCCTTGAAGTTCCTGATCCGGATATTGCTTCTCTAATTCATGGATTTTCTTGAACTGCTCACTGCGAGCCCATTTGAGATAAGCTTCTTTAGATTCCCATTCCAAGTGCACCGTCAGTTCACCAGGTTTCCTGTCGTTCTGCAGCAGTTGAAAGGAAATAAAACCATCCGCCTGGTCTACAAGACGGGATCGTTTTCTATATATATCAATTAAATCATCTGCTTTATGATCTGGTACCTTCACCATAGAATCTACGACGAACATGTGTCATTCCCCAATCTGATTTATTTTCATTAAATAATATTTTATCATACCTATTTCTTATATGTATAATGTTAAGATTCTCCTTGGATATGAAGAGAGAAAAGGGGAGGTACACCATAAGAGACCCTGTCTCATAAGAAAGTTCTAAGCAGTGAAGCCCGAGACATAAAAAAGGTGCCGGTCTGAAACCAGCACCCTTTCTCATGCTATTGTACAACTTCTTCAAGAACATGCATCTCTTCATGGTCTAGAAGGTTTTTGTTAATCATTTCTTCCGCTTCTTTATTCATATGGTCCTGCAGGTCTTTCAGCTCCTCTTTATCACCCACAAGATAGAAGCGCTCCCAACCGTAATCTTTAGCTAGTTTATCAATCTTAGGAGCTACACTCTTGTACCAACGATAACGGTTGGCTTCGAAACGCTCTTGGAATTGATCTCTCTTGGAAGTTTTGGCTCCACCAGATCCCATGGAAGGCTGAGCACGGTGTGGACCTTGGTGCTGTCTCCAATCTTCCGTATCCAGATCAAGTTCAAACAATTGTGTATCATTCAACGACCCAAGTTGTGCATCAATCAATTTGATTTGGTTTTTCTGGGTTAGAACGATTCCTGTTTTAGGAAACTTGTTCTGCATCTCTTTCAGTTGATCCAGAACAGGGGTTTCTTCCCAGTAAAATTCTGTTTTTACAGGCATTTGGAAACGTTCAGCAAACCATACCGTTTCATCACCGGTAGCGAATAAAACAACACTTTTAGCAAAGTTTTGTTCATTTTCTTCTATGAATTGCTCAACTTTTTCTTTTACTGCCCAATAGTTTCTCTTTTCGTCAGAATCTCCATCCTTCTGAAGATAGGATTCAAAATTATTCAAACCGTTTTTCAAATGGATCTTCCATTCTCCCCCTTGTTGATCAGGGTCGGAAGGGTCGGTGTTTAGATACATCGTAAATACTTTTTGTGGTTTTTCTAAATGTACTGCCTCTAGTTTCTTTATTTCTTTGTTTAAGTCCATAAAACAGCGACTCCTTTCAAGAATTGTAAATCGAATCTATACTGTATGTTTCCTGAAAAAGAAGTGCTTAAACTCATTTCCTTTAGGTCATTGCTTTTTCTCAATGATTTTTTGTCTTAGTTCTTTCAACTCAAGCTCAAATTGCTCTTTTTCATCGGCCGTTAACGTTTGACCGCCATACCGCACTTTTTGATAAAGAACCGTAGACTCTATCGCAAGTCCAATTCTATGAAACCAGTCCTCCAGGGATTCGTTTGAATATCTGCCATATCCATTCCGTTCAGCAAAATGTTCAAATATGCGAAACTGCTTTCTTACCCATCCTTCTGTGCGGGATCTATGAAAAGGAAAGGAAGAGAATGTTTTCTTTTTATCTCCTTCCTTATGCGCATAATACTGATAGTTGAGAGCATCAGAGCTCGTTTCCATATCCATTGCCGCCCTTTTTCGTAAAAAGAAAAAGATGACAATGGCTATAAGAAGGGCAACGACAATCAGGACAATGGATCCTGTTTCAATAGCACCAGCTACTTTTTGAATCGTTTCTTGGTTGCTATCATTCATTCGCTGGAGGTCTTCCTGCCTTTCTTGAGAAGAAGTCTCGATTTCCGGCAGAGAACCTTCCTCCCTAGGCTCTATCTTGGAAACATCAAGACCTATTTTGGCAAGGAGTGTCAAAACCCCGTTGACCCCTACAAGAAAGGTGTAAGAGATTCCACTCCAAAGCACTCCCATCCATGATCGTAGAAAGGGTAAAAGAAGCAGTACAACGGAGGTAGATGAAATCAATGAAAGGAATAGGACAAAGAGACTTTTCCCCGCTCCTTTTCTCTCCGTTTTTTCTACGTTGTAATAGTGGGAAAAAGCATATCCTACCCACGTGACAACATATAAGGTAATCAACGCGTAGACAAGGTCCCAGGACCGGAAGAAAAAAATCATAATAAAAGTAAGAATCGACGTGTACAAAATTAATGAGAGTTCATGATTCAAATCAGGATCAGTTTCGTGGCGGTAATATCTCCAAGCTAGAAATGATCCGACAATGAAACCTAGTAATAAACTTGCTCCCCCCAAATAAGCAATGGCTACCATTGCAGTTATACTAATCAGATAAGGGGAAAAGCCTGCCGACCACTTTCTAATAAGAAAAAACAGAACGATGCTAACAATCACATAGATGCAATAAAGAATATAGGAGAGAGTTACAGGCGTCCACTGAATCAAAGGAAAAAGTAGCACGAAGAAAAGCATGGCTTCGCCAAAAGTCTGATATACAAAAATGATATTCCTTTTACCTTCTACCATATTCAAGCCCCCCTTCCTTGTAATGCAGGGCGTAAATAGGCCGTCGATCCATGCATCTGTACTTGAAGTACTACGGTGCCTTTAGATTTCCAGTCTTTTAACTGATCTATGGCTCCATCTGGCATTTCTCCCACTATGAGAACAACTTTACTACTTAAGCCACGCGGCCCGAACCAATGGAACAATTGGTCCATGGGCAGGAGCCGTTGTTCTTTATCAATCCGTGCCAACATTTCCAGGGATTGACGTAAATGAACGTTACCCTCCCCTTTTTCTTGATAAAAATAAGGATGCCTTTGAGGTTTGCGCATGTTAATGAACATTTCATAGGGGTAACCTCGCTCTGTAGCTGTATAGCACAAGTAGCACGCGTAGGATAATAATGACTCAAGGCGGGTAGACAAGTGTTCATTGCCCAGTCTCGTTTGTTCCACTACGTTGACGATGATCGTCCAACTCGCATCCACCTGACGCTCCAACACTTTCGTCTTCAAAGTTTGTGTTTTCGCACTCGCTTTCCAGTGAATTTTATGAAAGGCATCTCCTTGTTCATAATCACGTGTTCCAACAGGGGTAAGGACATCTTCATAGGGAGAAAAATTGGCACGTTGTTCCCCAATAGAAGGATGAATATATTCGTTGACACCGCGGACAACTTCCGGTGTTGGATAAACGATAAACTCGGTGCGATGCGTTTTTTTATACCACATTTTGATAGGAGTGAAATTCAGTAAGTGGGGAAATCGGAACGATATATTCGTTGCCTTAGTGACCCCGCGTGTTTCAGCTCTCACCGGAATCTGAATGATGGACTCTCCACCACTCATTAAGGAAAAAGGTAATTTATAAGAATAGGAATGATTCAATTCATTCATCTTTCCCCCTCTACTACTTACCATTTTTCCTGTTTCAAAGGACAACGTTCCATTTAACATAGGAATCTTTGAATAATTGTTTACTTGGATCTCCCATTCCGCCTCATCTCCCGGAAACAACCGAACGGAATGTTTAACGTTTTGCAGCTCAAAATTCGAACCACTGTAACGATCGAAGATCTTACTCCCAAGTATAAATATAATGAGAAGCCCTGTAGGGAAATAAAAAATCGGCTGATTGATAATGAAGCCGACCAATCCGGTGAGGATTACCGCTGCCCAAACACCATCATAAAATCTTCTTCCCAACCCTAGTCGTTTTTCCCAATCAATCACTGGACCGAACCTTCTTCTACCGGAACAGGAACCTCCTGGATCACTTCCCGGATCACCTGGCTTTTAGTTTTCCGGATAGCCCCCTCCATGGAGAGAACAACACGATGTTCTAATACATAAGGGGCCAGGAATTTCACATCTTCGGGGCGGACAAAATGATTCCCTAACAGTAACGCCCGGGCCTGACTCGCTCTCATGAAAGCGAGAGCTCCCCTCGTACTGACCCCTAAATCTATATTCTCATTTTCACGGGTCAAACGTACGAGATCCAAAAGGTAATTCAGAGTATCTTCAGCAATAGAGATATCTTTTGCTTGTTCACGTAGTTGTAATATATCTCTTAAACTGATTTGCGGCGTGAGTGTTTCGAACGGTTCATCTTTTTGATAGGTTCTTAATATGTTTTTTTCTTCTTGCTGCGCCGGGTATCCCATATCAATTTTGAACAAGAATCGATCCAATTGGGCCTCTGGAAGAGGAAAAGTCCCATGGTTTCCTTCCACAGGGTTCTGAGTGGCAATAACAAAAAGTGGTGGAGCAATTTTCAACGTTTCTCCATCCACCGTCGTCTGCTTTTCCTCCATGACCTCAAGCAAACTGGACTGAGTCTTCGGAGTCGCTCGGTTAATCTCATCTGCGAGTAGAACATTCGTCATTACCGGACCTTCCCGCAGTTCGAATTCTTGTGTTTTAGGATTGAAAAATTGGATGCCTGTGACATCACTCGGGAGGACATCCGGCGTGAATTGGATCCTTGAAAATCGCCCATCCATCACTTTAGCGAAACTTTTAGCTAACTTCGTTTTCCCAGATCCAGGTACACTTTCGAGAAGTGCGTGTCCATCTGCAATAATAGAGACAAACAATAGTTCCAGAACCTCATCTTTACCGAGGATCACCCGGCCTATCGTTTCCTTCGCTTTTCTTATTTTCTCTATACTCATTATGTAAAGGGCTCCTTTGTACTAAAACTTCAGTTACCCATTATACCAAATTGAATTAGATAATTCTTTCAATTCAGATGATTCCCTTTTCCTCTGTCTTTTCCAACTCGAGGATTGTGTTGCGAGGCTGATTCATGAGTCGCTGATCAATCTGGGTAGCTAAAAAAGCCCCACTCTTAGAGGAGCGGGGCTTTGGTGTATTATTCTTTTGTCCATTCATCGATAACGTCCTGGTGCTCATCAATCCACTTCTGCGCACCTTCCTGGGCATCGCCAGCTTCATTGATGCTGGCCATGAGACTGCCCAGTTCATCATCATTCAACATAAAGTTGTCAAACCACTTGACCACTTGAGGCTGATCCTCTTCCAACCCTTTACGGGCAGCATAAGAGATATTTTCGGAATCCCCATAAACGTTTTTAGGATCTTCCAGGAACTTCAGGTCCATTTCAGAGAATACCCAATGTGGCTTCCATAGAGTCGCAACGATTGGTTCTTCACTCTCAAGAGAACCCTTCAACTCTGTGATCATCGTCGGCTCTGAAGATGCTGCCAGCGTATAATCCAAATCATATTCGTTAATCGCATCTTCTGTTAAAGACATAATACTTGCGCCTGCATCAATCCCTACGATCTGTTTGTCAGGAAATGCATCGGAACCTTTCAAATCTTCAATGGAATTAACATCTTCCATATAACTGGGTACAGCCAGGCCTAATTTTGTACCTTCATACCATGTTTCGCGCCAGTCGATATCTTCTTTATATTTTTCGTAAAACGCCTTGTCTGTGTTCGGGAGCCAGATTTCCATACCGATATCAAGATCTCCACTGGATAAGGCTTCATAAAGGAAACCTTTTTCTACTTGCTCCAGCTCTACAGTGTATCCTTTCTCTTCAAGTACAAGTTTCCACATATTCGATACGGCAACGTTCTCCGCCCAATTGTTCATACCAATTCTTACTGTTCCTTTTTCTTCAGATGTTTCAGCATTTTCTCCTTCGTCACCATTCGATGCCTCTTCACCGGATTCTCCGCCACAAGCAGCTAATGTCAACAGAATTACAAGAAATACAGCTGGTAACCATTTACGCCATTGTTTCAACCAAATGACCTCCTCTAAGTATTTATACATTCAACTATGTGATTCCTGTTTTAAGCACAACTCAGAATTATACCATGTAGTAATTTTAGTTCAAACATTTTAAACTGTACAAAATGTATTTATGCATGAATATTCCACACCAGGTCATCCAAATTATGGATGACCTGGTGTGGCTATTTTTACCTGGCTATTTTTACCAATTATTGTTTTTTGTGAGCTCGGCGGTCTGCAGCTTCTGCTCTTTCTTGAGCGATTTTATCTTCACGATCCGCTAATTCTTCAGAGAACTCTACATCAATGTTCTTCTGATTTTTAGGAGTTTGAGGTAACTTACGCTTTTGTTTCCCTTTGTTCTTACGGTGTTCGTCTCTACCCATGTCATTCCCCTCCTTTTTAGTTGGAACAATGATAGTATTTTTCGAATCGCTAAAAATATTCTCAAGATAAAACCATAGCATCCGAGTATTCGGGTCAAAAAATATTTTTATGGGGGTCACCACACTTTTTACACAAAAAGAACCCAAAGTCCCCAGATTTGTTAAGGAATCGTAAATCATGAACCATTCGTTGGAATCTCACTTTTTTTGGAAACTCTTACAAAATCTCTTTCAACCGCTTCCAATGGCTCTAAAAGAAGGCGAATGGTTCTTACGGCTCATGGGAACGATACCAGTTTTCCTATATTGCCAGTTTTTCACTCTCGGTATACAGTTGATTTGCGCAACCGGTTGACGCGAATATATTCATACGAGGTGAATAACGAAAATGAACAAACCATCCAGAACAATTTCCCGCTTAGTTGCTACAACGGCTCTTGCCGCTACGGTATTGGCAGCACAAGCACCCAACGTACTAGCGGTAACACAACCCCACCCTGATCAAGAGCTGAGCCAGGAAGCTGTTGAAAAACAACTTCAAATAGAAGGTGTGGAACAGCTTGATAATGGAGTGAAGCTCGATTTATCCTCTGATCAAACTGCTTTTATCCGTCTATTTTCCGAGGATATGGCGAAAGTTTCGATATTAAAAGAAGGCGAAGAAGAGTACTTCTCTGAAGCCATCAGTAAAAAAGAATGGGACACTCCTTCCTTTGATGTCACGGATGAAAAAGGAGAAATTACTCTCACCACTGATGAAATTACAATTAAAGTCAAAAAAGAACCTTTTGGAGTCAAATTCCTTGATAAAGAAGGCAACGTAATTAACGAAGATT
This sequence comes from Halobacillus sp. HZG1, assembly GCF_035818575.1. Classification (NCBI taxonomy): domain Bacteria; kingdom Bacillati; phylum Bacillota; class Bacilli; order Caryophanales; family Bacillaceae; genus Halobacillus; species Halobacillus sp. HZG1. Next base: position 16,348 of record NZ_JAYLVQ010000065.1, on the reverse strand, counting down.
ACATGCAAAACGGTTCTGGTTATGACGGAGAAAAGCCTTACGTTTATAAGAAGACGACAGAAGATGAAGCTTTTTATGGATTTGGCGAACAATCCGGACTGGAAGTGAACCAGCGTGGTGAGAGCATTGGAATGTTCAATACGGACGCTTATGCATATGAAACAGACACAAAATACTTATACACTTCCATTCCTTTCTTCATCGGTTTGAAAGATGAAAAAGCATACGGAATGTTCTTCGATAACACGAACCGCTCTTATTTCGAAATGGCCAGTGAAAGTGACGATTATTATTACTTCTACGCTGATGACGGCACATTAAACTACTACTTCATGTACGGTCCTGAGATTGAAGATGTCCTCGATCGATACACAGAATTGACCGGTAAAATGGACAAACCGGCCAAGTGGACACTTGGTCTGCACCAGTCCAAGTGGGAATATTCTGCTGAAGATATCGAGCGTGTAGCTGAAACGTATCGTGAAAAAGAGATTCCTGTGGACACGATGCATTTCGATATCGACTATATGGATGAATACCGTGTCTTTACTTGGTCTGATAAGTTCGGTGACGAAGCGCTTCACCAAAAACTAGACGATATGAACTTCAAAAAAATCACAATCAACGATCCTGCCGTCAAAAAAGATCCTGGTTACTTCATGTACGATGAAGGTACAGCCAACGACTACTGGGCAAAGAACCCTGATGGAACAAACTTTGTAGGAGAAGTTTGGCCTGGAGACTCTATGTTCCCTGACTTCTCTAAAGAAGAAGTGCGTGACTGGTGGGCCAGCAAGCACGACATTCTCTTTGATAAAGGAATCGACGGGGTATGGAACGATATGAACGAGCCAGCTGTCTTCGATGGTCCTTATCACACAATGCCGTTGGATGTAACATTTGGTGAAGGAGAAAACCAAAGAACGCACGAAGAATATCATAACCTATATGGACATGACGAAGCAGAAGCGACATACAATGCTTTCGAAATGTACAAGCCGAACGAGCGTCCATTTGTATTGACACGTGATATGTACGCAGGTTCTCAACGTTATGCTGCTCTTTGGACAGGGGATAATGTAAGTGAATGGGATCACTTAGCCATGTCTCTACCTATGAATATGAACGTCGGACTGTCTGGTGTTCCATTCGTAGGAAACGACATCGGTGGGTTCGCAGGTCGTCCAGATGCCGAAATGTTTGCACGCTGGATGGAAGTAGGAGCATTCCTGCCATTCTCACGGGTCCACTATGATAGTGATAAGAAAGCAGACGGAAAGAAACAAGCTCAAGAACCTTGGGCTTTCGGGCAAGAAGTGGAAGACATCAGCAGAAAATACATTGAAATGCGCTATCAACTTATGCCCTACTTATACAACGCATTCATCGATGCGGCTGAAGAAGGAACACCTGTCCAGCAACCGCTTGTCTACCAATTCCAGGAAGATGAGAACACCTATGACGTAAGTGATCAGTTCATGTTTGGTAAAGAGATGATGCTCGCACCTGTTGTTAAGCAGGGACAAACGGAACGTGACGTGTACTTACCTGAAGGAGAAACATGGGTGGACTATTGGACGGGTAAAGAGTTTGACGGAGGTCAGACCATCACAACAGAAGCACAACTGGATCACCTTCCGATTTATGTCAAGAAAGATTCTATGATCCCTACACGTGAAGTTCAGCAATATACCGGTGAAAAACCACTAGAAAACCTTGTCCTAGACACGTACTTGGATGAGAAAGCCACTTATTCTTTCTATGAAGATGATGGAGCAACCTTAGACTACAAAGATGGCGAGTACAATGTGACGGACCTGGAAGTAAAACGTAAAGGGAAGCACATTGAATTTAAGAAAAAAGAAAAAGCTACAGGCTATGATACGGACTTAGTATCTTATACACTGAAACTTAATGGTGAAGAAGCACCTGCGCGTGTACGTGCTTCTAAAGCGAAGTACCAGAAGGTCAACTCTGTAGAGGAAGTAAAAGCGACTCAAGAATCCTTCTTCTATGACAATGAAGAACAAGCTCTTTATGTGAATGTACCAGCCGATGAAAAGCATAAAGTGAAAATATTCTTCAATGGTAAAAAGAAGTAAGCAGTCAAGTTTGACTCGTATAAAATGGGCATCTAAGCCTATTCTTTTCATTAGATGATTACACATGCTAAAGCAATATCTTTCAAACCTATTTAATAAATCAACATGGCTAGCAGATGATCTGCTAGCCATTTGTTATAAGGCTGAGCTATTTATGAGAACAAAAATACTGATGACACTATTATTCCTAATGGTCGTTCTCCTCTTCGTCTATCAATCGTTTGATTCCATAGAGGAAAGCACGGAAATTGAACACCTTTCAAAAGACCAGGCGAAGTATCAACCCGACGATGTTGTACACCTCAAAGCTCAACTAAACCATGACTCTTCCACTACTTTTGTTGTGAACTATTACTACAAAGGAACAAAGATTGATCAAATGAAGGTGACACCTGATGCGTCGGTTATGGAGTGGAATTGGAAACCTCCTGAAACCGACCATCAAGGCTATTTAGTCGAAGTTCACTCAAGTTTTAAAGATAAAGAAAGAAAAACGATAGCCGTGGACGTCTCTTCTTCCTGGACGGCTTTTCCTAGATATGGGTTCCTATCTGTTTTTTCGAATATCGAAGAGGATCAGCAACAAGAAGTGATAGATAACTTAGCTCGTTTTCATATCAATGCCATTCAATTCTATGATTGGCACGATGAGCATCACCAACCGTTGAAATTAGTAAATGGAAAACCTTTGGATAGCTGGGCCAACATAGCCAACGAGCCCGTAGGATTGGAAACAGTAAAACAGTATATTGATTTAGCTCATCAAAATGGCATGAAGGCGATCGCTTACAATCTTTTAAATGGAACTCTATCAGGAGCGGAGCACGATGGTGTTCATCCGGAGTGGTATGTGTATAAAGACAAAAACACAACAGAAGTAGATCGCCATCCCCTTCCGGAAAGTTGGAAGAGCGACATCTTCTTAACCGACCCGGGAAATCCAGCATGGCAGGCCTACATTTTCGATAAACATCAGATCGTGTATGATGCTCTTTCTTTTGATGGATGGCATATTGATCAATTAGGGGACCGTGGGGATGTCTTCAAAAATTCAGGAGACCCTCTGTTCATGAAAGAAAGTTATCAATATTTCCTGGAAGCTGTGAAAGAGAGGTTTCCCGATTATGCATTCATTATGAATGCGGTCAATCAATACGGCCAAGAAGAGATTTCCAATGCCGGAGCTCCATTTTTGTACACGGAAGTATGGGACCCCATCACAACCTACGAGCAATTAAAAAACATCCTCATTGAGAACGAACAAAATTGGAATAAAAACACTGTATTGGCTGCGTACATGAACTATGACCTTGCCGATCAAGAAGGCGTGTTTAACCTTCCGGGCATCCTGCTCACAGATGCATTAATATTCGCTCATGGTGGTGCCCATATAGAACTTGGGGAACATATGCTGTCCAAAGAGTATTTTCCAAACAACCATTTGAAGATGACAAAAAAATTAAAAGAGCATCTCGTTCATTACTATGATTTCATGGTCGGGTATCAAAACCTTTTACGAGGAGATGAGCTTTCTCCCTCGAAGCCAGAGATTTCTTCACATAAAGTAAACATCTCCCTTCAACCAAAAAAAGGATCGGTCTATGCGTTCAGCAAGAAAACAATAGACAAAAAAGTGGTTCACCTTCTTAACTTTACCGATGTCGAGCATATGAGGTGGCGCGATTCGAATGGTACACAAAAGAAGCCTGCAGTAAAAAAAGATCTTTCTATTCAAGTAGATGAATCGCGACAAGTGGAGAGAGTCTGGATGGCTTCCCCTGATTGGAAGACAGGAATTCCCGTGCCTGTTGCATTTAATCAGACCGAGAGCAGACTCTCTTTCACCGTCCCTCAGTTGGAATACTGGAACATGATTGTCATGGAATACAAAGGAAAATAAACAAAAATCCCACCGTGTCCGGTGGGATTTTTGTATTATTGCTGCATGGCTTCCTGTTCATATGTTTGTCGCCCACGTGTAATGGAAAAATAGGCGGTGGCCAGTGCGACAAGCACGAAGAATCCTCCAACTGTAGCGTTATGAATAACGGAACTCTGCTCAATGACAATTCCACCGATGGAAGAACCAAAAGCAATTCCGAAATGTAACGCAGAATTGTTCAGGCTTTGCTGAATATCTGATGTTTCAGGCGCAGAGGAAATCAGATAGTTTTGTTGTGCAGGTGTTACTGCCCAGCTCAATGCACTCCAAATCACCATCACCATTAAGAATAAGGGTAAGGAGAAGGTAACATGTGGAATGGTGAAAATAGCGACCGCAAAGACGAGGATAATGCCCAGAATGCTTCTTTCAGATCCAAATTTGTCTGATAAGAAACCTCCGACTCCTCCCCCCATCACCGCAGCAACACCGAAGATGAAGTAAACGATACTCACCCAGGTCCCGTTCATCCCCATTTCTGATTTAAGAAATGGAGTCAGGTAAGCATACAAGGCAAGATGTCCGGTCAAAAATAAGAACGAGGTCAGCTGTGCAGAAAAAATCTTTTTATCTTTCAACGTCCGTAATTGCTCTTTCAAAGAAATGACGGGTTTTGGAGCAATAGTCCCCAGAGAAAACCATACAGCTACAAAGGAGAGCATACTAAGTACACTAATCAGTAGAAAAGGAGCTCTCCAGCCAAAGCTATTGCCTATCGTCAGTCCAATGGGAACTCCAAGTACAAGAGAACCACTGATGCCCATAAAGATGGTGCCAATCGCTCTCCCTCTATACTCTTTAGTCACAATGGCAGAAGCAATCGTCACAGCGAGAACAACAAGCAACGATCCGCTCGCTGCAGTTAAAACCCTGGCTAACATGATTGTGGCATAATTCGGACTCAAGTAGGCAAGCATGTTTCCAAAAAAGAAAATAACCAGTGTGATCAGCATTAATTTTTTCCGGTCAAACCGAGCGGTAGCCGTAAGTAAAATCGGCGACGCTACCCCAAATACCAGAGAAAAAATAGTGATCAGCAGTCCTGCTTGACCAAGGGTAATACCAAGATCATCAGCCACAAGGTCTAAAATCCCACCGATAATTAATTCTACGGTTCCGACAACAAACGCAACAAGTGCTAACAAATAAACTTTTTTATTCATAATTGCATGACCCTTTCTATTAGGTTACCACTATAATGGTAACCATATAAAAGGGATAAAACAAGAGGAAATGTTTACGTTTTTCATTCCTCCATGTATTCTAAATCTAAAGCATCAATAAAATGATTCCATTACACCAAAGCTCCCATTTCTTGAAGACTCAGTTTCGAGTTGTTCGTGTGATTCTAGGGGCTACGGCAAAAGGTTCGCTTTCCATGGGGCGGTGAGTCTCTCGCCCCATGGAAAGCGAGTTATTCCCCTTAACCCCATCCACTCAACAAACGTCTCGAAACTGAGTCTTCAACGATCCTGCCGTTATATTGAATATGGTTATTCTACAACTAATCTAAAATCGTTCACAAAAAGTGAGGTACATGATGTTACAGAAATTCGGATTTACTCAGTATGAAAGCCAAGTTTTTGAAGTCCTTACAGCAAGTGAGGAACCGATGGATGCTACATCCATCGTCAAATACTCGCAAGTCCCTAAATCGAAGATCTATGAAGTCCTTCAGCGCCTTGTAGAAAAAGGGTTGATTCTCACTTCATTTCAAGAAAGGAAAAAACTCTACACGGCCCTCTCACTGGAAACGACGATCGAGAAGCTGACCACTGAATTTCAAGCCAACATCGACGAAATTAGAAATACGAACTTTAAACTTCACGATTCGGATGAACGGGTATGGACCATTCAGAATGATGCTTCCATCAAAGCTTTATTAAAAGAACGGATTCAAACCGCAAAAAAGGAAATACTCGTTACCGGATGGAGCGATGAATTAGCTTCCTTTCTCCCTCTCCTGGAAGAAAAAAAGAAAGAAGGCATCAAAGTAGAACTTCTTTCTGTCGGTGAACTGGATTCAGGAAAACTGCATGCCCATGTCCTTCTTCCTGATGAAAAACACGATGCCCTTGAACGACACAAGCTCATGATCATTGATCACGAGGAAATTTTATTTGCAGGCGTGGAGGGGGATACCTTCCAAGGCATTCATACCTTATCCAAACCATTAGTAAAATTCTTTACGGAATTCTTCTATCATGATGTCGCCTTGACTGAAATTACGAAGAAATACGAGAAAGTACTTATGGCCGATGAGGAAATCAAGGAAATCCTCATGAAACTAAGATACTGATTTTCGAAAATAAAAAGGCGCCCATCCTGGACGCCTTTTTTCTATACCTTTTCTACCACATAGGCTTTCTTTTCACGAAAATACTTCTCTCCGTCTTCAGAGGAATGTTCAAAAAAACCTTCAAATGCATCGACAACTTTATACTCCCTTTCAGGTTCTGTGAACAGTTGTGAATCATTGTTGGAAAGAACAAGTACATCAGTTGTGGATACAAAACTGTCTAACTCTTTGGCTTTATAATTTTTACCGACTTCTACATCACTTAAACGATGTTGGGTCATGATTACATTCCACCTTTCTAGTTCAGGGTTTTCCCAGAAAAATGGATGATCAAACAACAGAACCTTCTAAATCGGCAGCAATCGTTTGCGGTACAAACGGATGATGAACTCTATAAAAAATCTCGGGAATTTTTTCGGTACATAGCGGCGCTGGTAAAAAGTCTCATATGCTTTTTTCAAGTCACGCCAATGCGGACAATCAAACTCCTGCGTGAAGCGGACCACATCAATTACTTTCACTTCACCGTCAGTAGTGAGAAGGATGTTCTTCAAATGGGTATCAGATGGGTTAAAGCCTAAGCGGCAGGCAAATTCCAGCGCCTCATCTACACGTTGGACCATCTCTTCTGTGATAGCCACTCCATTGACGAGGCAGTCATAAAAAGTGATTCCTTCCACGTACTGCATGGTCAAATACCCTTCTCCTTTTTCATAAAAAGCTGGAAAAAACTCATGGTTATTCAGCTTCTCGTATACTTCCCCTTCAATGTGTGCCAGCTCTTCGTAACCAGGATAAAAAATTTTTATCGCTATGTCTGTTCCTTTCAACCGGTAGACCACGGCACTTCTTCCCTGACCAATCCACAGGAACTCTGGGGGAACACCGATGACACGGTCCCCGTCAAACTGCACTTTTCCAACCAAATCTTTGATATTCCCCATAAAGATTCTCCTCTATGAAAAAGCCATTTTATTTATATCATTATACCAAAATTTCAGAAAAAGAAGTGTATTTTTGTTTGACATTGATAATCATTATCAATTATTATTATTTTATCACCTTGAAAGGAGAATGGCTATGGAGAATACCTTAACCGTTCTACAAACGTTCACTTACGAAAAAGGCAATCAAGAATGCACGTGCCACGAAATTATTGAATTCAACCAAGGCGATCACCTTCACATCCTGGAGGATCCCTTTTATGTAGACCATGCAGGCTGGTATATCGCGGTTAAAAAAAATGATGCCGATCCTTTTTACATGTCCATTCCTTTTATCGATGAAAAATATGAAGACCGTTCCCTTTATACAGAAATGGACATGGAATTAGCGATTCTTGTGCATCAACACCAGATTGACCAGTCCCTTATAAATAAAAATAAATCTGCATTCCTAATCCATAAAAAAGAACTTGATCAATTAATGATGATGCATCCAAAACACCTATTAGCCAATAGATAATAACGAGTGTGAAAAAAGAGGCGCTGTTCGGCGCCTCTTACTTTTGATCTTGTTCCATTTGTTGTTGAGCTCTGCGAATCAATTCTTTTACCATACGGCCGCCAATCTGTCCTCCGATTTTACCTGCATCCCTCGTAAATAAATCACCATTGTCACCTTTTTTCAAAGGTATTCCTTGTTCCTCTGCTACTTCATATTTCGTTTGTTCTGGAGAGGATGAGTGTAGGAGATCGGCTTTCAGCTGATCGAGTCCTGCCCTTGCTTCTGGAACAAGCAGTTTATTTCTTCGGGCCATCATCAGTCACGCTTCTTTCCTTTTTTAATACCTTCACCCTTATGGCTGATCAACTGACCATTTTCATCCACTTCATCAATTTTAGCATCATACGTACCTTCTGTGAGCGTGTCGGATACTTGCTCCTGTGTAATGGATAAGCCCTCGGAACTGAAGTCGTCGCTATTTTGATTACGATTACGTTTCATTTGATTTTTCTTCATACCTGAATCCTCCTTTTCGCTTAGCCTTTGCATGTTTGATCAGCCCATTCGTTGTAAGCTTTTGCCTGTTGAAAACATGGATAAAAACCGGGCTTTACTGCAAAATAAGCGTTAGGAGGTGTGCTTATGAGTAAGAAAAGCAATGCATTCAAGCGAAATGCCGGCAACACAGTCAACCCACAGGGACTTTCTGAAGATGTGGCAGATCAGCAACCTCGCTCACAGTTAGAACAAAAAGCAAAAAAAGCGAATGCTAAACGATAAAAAGCTGACATTTATTTGTCAGCTTTTTTTGTTAAGAACGGTTGGATAGTTTCCAGAGCTTTGGCGTCATCATAAAGTTGATAAATGGTTTGCGAAAGCCGTACAGGATCACCGAAGAAGAATCGTTCATACAAGGTTTGCCTTGAACCAAAACTGCTCATCGTCAAATCCCAGGCTAAACGAAAAAGGGAGACACGGTCTTCTCCTTTCACTTCGACCCCTTGCAGATAATGATTAAGCTGCTCTCCGACTTCTCCTTCAAAATCCGCTTTTTGTGGAATGGACATCATGCCGCTGGCCCCAAGAATCTGAAGGATCTCAGCAAACCTTGGATACGATTCTTGAAATTGATTAACAGCCACATATAACGGTTGTTTTGCAGGAACCATAATTCCTGAAGCATCAACGGACGCTTCTTGTTCTGATTTGATGACAAGTGCCTTCATGATTTCTAACCCTTTAACTATTTCCACAACTTTACTTTGAACATGTTGGTAATCCCCAATTTGGATGGTATCAACAATTCCTTGAGCGATTCCTAAAAGAAATTCCGTTTTTATAATTTGCCGTGAAACAATTTGATGTAAGGTAAAAGGAACAAATTTTCCCCGCACATACATACGAGTAGCTGCCCTTATATTATCGTGTATGAAAACACGGTCCCATGGAACGAGAACATCATCAAAAATGACGATGGTATCCATCTCTTCAAAACGTGACGATAAAGGATAATCATAAGATGACCCTTGATTGGCAAACGACTCTCTGCATACAAACTTTAATCCTTTCGTGTTGCTGGGGATGGAAAAGCAGTAGGCGTGTGCATTATCCTGAGCACCAGGGGCGGAAAAGACAATGATCTCATCCGTTATTCCTCCTTGCGTTGCCAGAAGTTTGGCTCCTTTAATGATCAGGCCTTGATCGGTCCGGTCCATGATCCGAGCATTGGTGACATCCTCTTCCAGGAACGCTAATTTCGACCGGTTGCTTTGAGGGTTAACAAAAGTATGGGTGAACGACAGATCCTTCTCTCGAGCATATTCATAAAATTGAAGAAGCCGCTCCGGATGACAATTCTCATCTCCATCCAATACATCTATAGATGCAGCGAAAGCAGCAAGCACCGTGTTCATATAATCCGGGCTTCTTCCCATTACACCTCCTGAGTGAAGGGCCCACCGTTGAATCATTTTCCTTCTTCTTTCCAAATCACCCTTGGTTTTTGGAATTAAGTAAGACAACCCTAATCGGTTCCCTGTCGTTTCAGAGGAAAAAGTCATATCCTTTTGATTATCATATTGAAGATCGTAGAGTTCTGCCTGACTGCGGATAGCCCCTTTGAAAGCGGGATGTTCAGAAATATTGCCCGTCACTTTATTTCCACCCACCCAGACTTCCGCATTCATTGCATCCATTCGTTTTTTATATTCTTTTCCTGAAATCACCGGCATGATATCACTCCTGATTTTCACAATCACTGAAAATAACTGATATCATACCATATTAATTTGGTGGAGAATTGTGATTTATGGACAAAAAAAGAAACCCCCGGAGAGTCACACTCCAGACGTTTCTCCCTAGCATGCACGCTTTTTTTATGAAGGGCTGGCGGTTTCAGAATTGAATTGTTCAGTTTCTGTGGAACCTTTCAATGCCGTGGTGGATGATGTTCCACCTGAAATTACTTGAGCGACTTCATCAAAATATCCTGTTCCCACCTCACGCTGATGTCGTGTTGCTGAATACCCGTGAATTTCACTCGCAAATTCTGCCTGTTGAAGTTCAGAATAGGCTTCCATACCACGATTTTTATATTGACGAGCAAGTTCGAACATGCCGTGATTCAAGGCATGGAACCCTGCCAATGTAACGAATTGGAACTTGTAGCCCATTTCCCCAAGCTCCCGCTGGAAGTTTGCAATGGTCTCATCATCCAACTTCTTTTTCCAGTTGAAAGACGGTGAGCAGTTGTAAGCCAGGAGCTTTCCAGGATATTGCTCATGAATGGCTTCCGCAAAACGACGAGCTTCATCCAGGTTAGGTTCTGATGTTTCACACCAAACAAGATCAGCATATGGCGCATAAGCCAAGCCACGTGCAATCGCCTGATCCAATCCAGATCTTGTTTTGAAGAAACCTTCAGCTGTTCTCTCTCCAGTAATGAATGGCGCGTCGTATGGGTCCACATCACTCGTGATAAGATCGGCTGCATTCGCATCGGTTCTTGCTATGATAATCGTTGGAGTGCCCATCACATCCGCAGCAAACCTTGCGGAAATCAAATTTCGAACCGCCGTCTGTGTCGGCAAAAGGACTTTCCCTCCCAGGTGACCACATTTTTTCTCCGAAGAAAGTTGATCTTCAAAGTGAACCGCTGCAGCACCCGCTTCAATCATCCCTTTCATCAACTCGAACACATTCAGCTGCCCGCCAAAGCCTGCTTCAGCGTCTGCAACTATAGGCGCAAACCAGTCAATGTCCTCTTTTCCTTCCATATGATGAATTTGATCCGCTCTTTGCAAGGCTTGATTAATCCTTTTCACCACTTGAGGTACGCTATTTGCCGGATATAAGCTTTGATCAGGATACATATGTCCTGAGAGATTGGCATCAGCAGCCACTTGCCATCCACTCAAATAGATGGCTTTTAATCCTGCTTTCACCTGCTGCATCGCCTGGTTTCCTGTCAAAGCACCCAGCGCGTGGACATAATCTTCCTCGTTCATTAACTTCCACAGTTTTTCGGCACCTTTCTCCGCTAAGGTATGCTGAATATCCATGGACCCTCTTAACCGAATGACTTCTTCGGCTTCATATGGTCTTTGCACTCCGCTCCATCGACTCTCATCCTGCCACTGGTGATGCAACTTTTCTACACGCTCATTCATGTGAAATCCCCCTTAAGATAAATGGTTATAGGCTTCTAATGTTAAAAATTCAGTAAAATCATCGTTACGGATCAATCGATCGAATAATTGTGCGGCCTCCATATAGGAACCGTTTTCGAAAACACTTTCTCCAACTTCCCAGCGAATCGCTTCGAGCTCTTCTTCTTTCAATGATGCGTAAAGCTCCATCGTAATCTCCCGACCATCTTTTAATATTCCTTTTGGGTGTCTGATCCATTGCCAAACTTGAGCTCTCGAGATTTCCGCTGTAGCTGCATCCTCCATCAAATGATGAATAGGTGCTGCTCCTCTTCCATCCAGCCAAGAGGCGATATACTGGATCCCTACGTTTATGTTTGTTCTTAACCCCTGCTCTGTAATTGATCCATCAGGTACTTCAAGCAATTGCTCTGCACGATAGGAGACAGACGTTTGATCTCTTTGTATCTGATTCTCGTCAGGCATGTGTTTGTTAAAAATCTCCATGGCTGTCTCTACCATGCCCGGGTGGGCGACCCACGTCCCGTCGTGGCCATCTTTCACTTCACGCTCCTTATCTGCACGGACCTTTTCAAAAGCAGCGTCGTTTTTCTCTTTATCGTTTTTTACAGGTATTTGGGCTGCCATTCCTCCCATGGCATGAGCCTTTCGTTTATGACAGGTTTGAATGGTTAACCGCGAATAAGCTCTCATAAATGGAACAGTCATCGTCACATCCGCCCGGTCAGGCAATAAAAAACGTTCATCATGACGGAATTTTTTCAAGTAGCTGAAGATATAATCCCAACGGCCACAATTCAATCCAGCCGAGTGATTTCTTAATTCATAAAGGATTTCATCCATCTCAAAGGCGGCTAAAATCGTTTCTATTAAGACTGTCGCTTTCACCGTTCCTTGTGGAATATCCAAATAATCTTGAGCAAAGATAAATACATCGTTCCACAGCTTCGCCTCTCGATGATTTTCAAGCTTCGGTAAGTAAAAATAAGGTCCTGACCCATGTTCAATGAGTTTTTTAGCATTATGGAAAAAATAGAGCCCAAAGTCTACAAGACTTCCTGAGAGCCGCTCCTGATTGTAAGTCATGTGTTTTTCTTCTAAATGCCATCCACGAGGTCGTACTTTAAGGACAGCCGTCTTTTCATTTAACTGGTAAACCTTCCCGTTTGAATTCTCAAATCGAATGTTCCTTCTCACAGCATCCCTTAAGTTAATCTGCCCATGAATAGTGTTCAGCCATGTCGGAGCGTTCGCATCCTCAAAATCAGCCATGAATACCTTCGCTCCGGAATTGAGACCATTGATGACCATCTTCCGATCTACTGGGCCTGTAATTTCTACCCGACGATCCTTAAGATCGTCAGGTATAGGGGATATCGTCCAATCAGCATTCCTGATGCGCTCCGTCTCTTTCAGGAAATCCGGCCGCTCTCCTTGATCCAGTTTCTTCTGCGTCATTATTCGATCTGAAAGCAACTGTTTTCTTCTATCATTAAATTTTTCATGTAATTCAACAAGGAACGATAAGGCTTCATCTGATAGTATTTCTGCAAATCCTTCGTGCATCGTTCCATGAATTTGTATTCCAGACAATTTGGTTTCCATTGAATAGCCACCCTCTGTTGTATACTAACGACCGTTTAATAAATTTGTTATATAACAGAACCCCCAAAAATTATTCATCTTTTTTGGAAAGGCAACGATCACATTCCATCATGTAATTGTAAGTATGACCTTCGATTTGTGAACCACACTGCGGGCAAGGGACGTTTTGTTGTTTTTTCATACTAGCTCCTCCTTTGTTATAACAGAATTAATTTTGTTTATCTGTTATGGTACAGTTTACTGTGGAGGAAGGGAAATTGCAACCATTTTCTGAAAGTTTTTTAAATTTAGGCGGATGTTGGATACTAAAAAGGCGCTGTTAAAGGGTTCAGCGCCTTTTTTATTTTCCATTTCATTCTATCCCTTAGAAATCCCAACCGTACTGTTCCAATACAGTTCACGCCGTTTTCATCTTCGCTCATATAGTAATTGGATAAACTTTTCCAGCGATGGAGACAGCCACTTCTTTTGATGATGAATAATTTGAATGTATAATGCCAAGTCTTGATGGTTAAAGTCCAAAGCACGAAGACTCCCATTCTCAAGCTCCCCTGCTACCGTCATTTCCGGGAGCATCGCTATTCCCAGCTCGTCAATGACACATTGTTTGATCGCTTCAAGACTTGTAAATGAAATCACTGAGCGGGGTTCGACTGCTCTTTTCTTTAATATCCCCTCCAACATATTCCTATATGAACAATCTTTCTCTGTAAGAATGAGCGTTTCATCCTCTATCCGCCGTATATTAATCTGCTCCTGGCCAACAAGCGGGTGTTCATTAGCAGCAACAATGACCATTTTTTCCTTTCGTAAAAGTAAAGTTTCCAGAAGAGGGTGCTTCACTTCTTCATCGAGAACAACAGCGAGATCATAATGGCTTTCTAGCACACCTTCTTTAAGATTGGGACAGAGTCCGGATTCCAACTGGATTCGAAGGTCAGGATTCTGCTCTTTAAAAGCTTTCAAAGACTTGGATATAAAATAAGCAGCCAAGGATTCAACTGCTCCAATCCTAACAGTTCCCCGCATTTGTACATTTTTCGAAACCTTACTTTCCGCTTCTTCAAGAATATCAATGACCTGGTCAACATAATGCAAAAGCTGTTCGCCAGACTGAGTTAAACGCATCGTCTGTCCAGCACGTTCAACAAGTCTCACCCCATAGTAATCTTCAAGCTTTTTGATTTGTGTTGTCACACTGGACTGAGCATAACCGAGCTCTTCCCCCGTACGGGTATAACTCCCCCACTTGGCCACTTCTTTAAATGTATAAAAATAGGATATGTCCATACGTACACCTCTATCATTTTTTACAATAGTTAGTATCGATAAGTATAGATAACAATGATGAGATGTTCAATGATATACTTTTTGAAGAAGTAAAGGAGGCGGATACAATGAAAATATTGACGATCTTAGGGAGTTCAAGAGAGAACGGTAATTCTGAATACCTCGTCAACCAGGCCCTTGAAGGAATTGAACATAAACAAATACGTCTAAGTGATTATAAAATTAACCCTATCTCTGACAGGCGGCATACAGAAGGCGGGTTTCCCCGTGTCGATGACGATTATGAAACTGTACTGTCTGATTTCTTAACACATGATCTTATCATTTTTGTCACTCCTATCTATTGGTTCGGAATGACTTCTCATATGAAGTTGTTCTTCGACCGCTGGTCCCAATATATGCGTGATGACCGATTTGATTTTAAGAATCAGGTAAAAGGAAAGAGAGCCTATGTCATTACTACAGGTGGAAGCAACCCTTATGTCACGGGCCTGCCACTAATTCAACAGTTCGGCCATATCTTCGATTTTGTAGGGATGTCATTTGAAGATTATGTAATAGGAAATGCCGTCAAACCTGGAGAAATTAAAGAGGATTTGCTTGCCTTGGACAAAATGAGTGCCTGGAATCGCACCTTGAAGAAGTGACGAACAAATGTTCTTGTTTTATTTCTCCTAACAGCTTATAATGATGGTGGATCAAAAAATTTCCAAAAGGAGTGTTTCACGGCTATGAAGCATCAAGCTACCCCTTATTTCACGTTCAACGGTAACGCAGGAGAAGCCCTGGACTATTACAAACAAATCTTTCATGGTGAGATTATCAATTTCCAAACCTTTGGCGAAGCAGATTTTGAAACCCCTGAGGAAATGGACCAGCGAGTCATGCATGCACAATTCAAAAAAGATGCTTTGTTCTTTATGGTTTCTGATTCATTCACCGATCAAAATGTTAAGACCGGGAGCAATATCGCCCTCGTATTAGAATGTGAAAGTACTGATGAAATTCAAACGTATTATGACCGTTTAAAAAATGATGGAAACGTCTTGATGGAACTTCAGGATACCTTTTGGGGTGCTACGTATGCCAAAGTAAAAGACCCTTATGGAATAACCTGGGATCTGAACTACACAAAAGAGCAATAAATAAAGCGGCTCATCCCTGAGCCGCTTCTCTCAATCCAAGTGGATCGTACAATTAAAACGATCACAAAACCATTGTTCCTCTCTAAGATGAACTTCTGATAAAGAAGTATTTTTCATATGTTCATCTCTCACATTGTGACTATCCAGTTCCCTTAATAAGTGACTGATCAGTGCACCGTGACTAACTACGATTACTTTCTTCCCTGCATGTTTCTTTAAAACATCATCCATAAACGCCTTCCCCCTGGAAACAACACTGCGAGGGGTTTCAATATCCAAGTCCAACGACCGCCAATCCTCTCCCCATTTTTCAATTCTTTCTGGTTCTGTCGTTCCTTCGATCTGGCCACCACTGGCTTCTTCTATTCGATTATCAAATTGGATGGCCAATCCTACTTTTTCACTAATGATTTCCGCTGTCTCCTTTGCTCTCTTCAAAGGACTTGAATAAAGAATATCCCATGTTTCTTTATGTAAGCGCTCAGCTAATTTCAGAGCATCTACCTTCCCTTCTTCATCTAACGGAATATCAGAACTTCCCTGCGCTCTTTTTTCTTTATTCCATCGTGTACTTCCATGTCTAATCAATGCAACCTTCGTCATTTCCAACCAACCTCCCTCCTTCTTTTTCTATAAAAAGGTAACCATATCCTTTAATACAATACTTATTACAAATAATGGTAGTTTTCTTGAAGACTCAGTTTCGAGACGTTTGGGGGCTTCGTTTGCCATATTTGGAGTCAGGGGTGGCTGGGAAGCTACTCGCTTTCCTGTGGGGGAGTGCCGAGCTTCCTCGGGCTACGCCCTGCGGGATCTCGCCGATCTCCTTTCTCCCACGGGAGTCTCGCAGC
>NZ_JAYLVQ010000064.1:2500-17256 GCF_035818575.1 Halobacillus sp. HZG1 | reverse complement strand
CTGGTTTTGGAGTAGCAACGATAATTAAGTAACTAACTTGAATTTTTGAATTTAATTAGAGTTATAATTAGAACTCCAATTGACTAAATGTTGTTTTCAACTCAACATCTCGAAACTGAGTCTTCAACTAACCTGCCCGTTTCTGGAAGACTCAGTTTCGAGATATTCAAATGTTACTTAATACCAATTATTTCAAATCCTTCTCTTATCTACAAGCCTCTCTTACAACAAACAGAAGGCGCACCATTTGGAATAGGCACGCCTTCTAGAAATATTTACTGTAGAAATCCTGTCTTAATTTACCACTTAATTGTGCATATATTTTAGTTGTTTCACTTTTCTCATGCCCTTACAAGCTTTGGATTACTTCAATTGGCGCTCCATTATTAAGCATGTGGGTAGCATAACTGTGTCTTAATTGATGAGGATGTATTTCTTTATTAATAGCAGCGCGAATGGAGATCCGTTTAATAATATATCGGATAATTTCAATGCTCATTCTCTTTTTAGGTCTTCTCTCGGTAATAAATAAACATTCATCATGATCCTTGCGCTCCTCTATATATCTTTGTAGCCATAGAGAACAACGAATACTAAAGTAGACTTCTCTTTCTTTATCTCCTTTTCCTTTTACAATAACCGATCTTGCAGAGAAATTGACATCCTCTCTATTCAGATTCACTACCTCTCCGATACGACACCCAGTTGAATAAAAAAATTCGAAAAGTGCCTTTTCCATGGAAGTTAAGCATGAGTCTCTAAGTTGTTCAATTTCCATCTCCGTTAGAAATTTTGGGATTCTCTTGCCAACTTTAGGTTCTTTTAATTTTTTAGCTGGATTTTCCTTGATAACACCCTCTTCATGTAGCCACTTGAAAAAGGATCGAAGGAACCTAACCTTGTTTCCAAGACTGGAAGGCTTCAAATGTCCACCCACCTCAACCAGGTAGCTCTTTAAATGATCAATAACTACCTCTTCTGTATTAACGTCTCCAAAGTATTTCACCAACATATTGAACTGTAAGCAATAGGTTTTTAAAGTTAGCAACGAATAACCTTCAATCTTTTTATCGACATAATACTTTTCCCAAGCTTCTGATAAGAACATCTTCTATCACTCTCCAAAACTATGAATCTTAATTTCATTATGGTTCTGAAGATGAAATCCTATACTTTAGAATTTTACAGAAAAAGAATTCCAAATGTCCTTTACAGTAAGCCTGTATTTATATCCAATTAATGTAATTAAATATTGATTAATAGAACACATGTTCGTATAATGCTTATAAGGATGGTGATTAGTTTGAGGTTTCCTTACTACACAACCACAATTCTAGAAGACCTAATAACTCAATGGTATAAAAGCCACAAATTTACAGAGCCGGACGATTTAAATGTTTACACCATTGGATCCGAGTCCCAAATATTTGTGACTTGTAGACCTACTCAAGCTAGTTACATGAGGGTAGGGAAGTTTCAAGAAATCGTATTAGATAGTCGCCTCCCTTATATACACCAACGAGAGCAATTCTTCCACGAGCTTTGTCATGCTTTGAGGCATGCAGGTCGACAATCTTTCATGCCATATTCTTTTTATGAACTTCAGGAAAGGGATGCTAGGCACTTCACTCTATACGCCTCGCTCCCCACTCATATGATTAATGATTATAACCTTTCAAATCCAGCTATTATCGATCAGTTGTCACATGACTTTATGATTCCAAGAAAAGTTTGTATTGAGCGTTTAGAAAAAATTAAGAGTCGAATTGTACCGTCGGATAAGTCTAATTTGATTAATCTAAGGAAGGAGGGATAAATATGGCTAATTACCGGAAAAGAGGTAACAAATGGTATTTCCAAATATATACGGGAGTAGATCCGTCTACTGGGAAAAAGAAATTTACATCTAAAGGAGGGTTCAAGACAAAAAAAGAAGCTCAGATGGCCGCAGCTGAAGTAGAAAAGGAAGTATTTGAAAACACATATGTTAAAGAACAAAATATTACCTTTCAGGAATTTACTTTAGAGTGGCTTAAGACTTATCGTGATACCGCTAAAATTAGTTCTGTGAGAAATCGACAGCATAACTTGGATCACTTAAATAGGTTCTTCGGAAATAAAAAAATAAAAGATATCACGCGTAAACAGTATCAAGCCATGCTTGCTTCCCTTCATAATGCAGGCTATGCGTTTAATACTCTAGATGGTATTCATGCAACAGGTAGAATGGTTTTTAGGAAAGCTGTGGAATTTAACATAATTAAGGACAGTCCTTGTGACTTTGCAAAAATCCCACGTAAAGTAGAAACCGTTGAGGAGGTGGAAAGCAGTAAAGGGGAAATCAAATTTATGGAGAAAGAAGAACTTATTCGTTTTCTAAATGCTGCCAAGGAAAGTGGCATTGATAAAGATTACCCCATGTTTTTGACACTTGCTTATAGTGGATTACGAGTGGGTGAGCTAATCGCCTTAAAATGGTCGGATATAGATATGTATAAAAAAACCTTAAGAGTAACAAAAACGTATTACAATCCCAACAATAGAACAAAAGAGTATCAACTACTGACTCCCAAAACTAAAGGATCGATCAGAACGCTAAAAATGGACGCTGGAGTTATTGAGGTCCTTAAAAGACACAAAGAACACCAAGATGATCTCATTGAGAAAATGAAGAACGAATATACTCAATTGGACTTTGTCTTTGCTAAGGAAGTTCAGAACCTGGGATACCCTGAGTTTTTAAAGACCGTAAACACCCATATGAGACGTTTATTAAAAATTAGTGGTATCCATAAGGAACTTACCCCACACTCCTTGCGACACACCCACACATCTCTATTAATTGAAGCAGGTGTAGGAGTTAAAGAAATTCAACAACGATTAGGTCATGGAGATATAAACACAACCATGAATATATACGCGCACATTACTGAAAACATGGAAGAAAAAGCCTCCCAAAAGTTCAGTGAACTTATGAGAGGCTCGTTAGATTTATAGTGTTTTGTCCGCCAGGTATGTCAAAAGTATGTCATTTTGACTTTTGGGGTGAAGCTAAACCCTTGATATCAAGGGTCATGGGGGCATGATTACATCATGCCGCCCATTCCGCCCATGCCACCCATGTCAGGCATGCCGCCGCCATTATCCTCTTCTGGATGATCAGCGACTACCGCTTCTGTTGTCAAGAACATAGCGGCTACGGATGCTGCGTTTTGAAGCGCAGAACGTGTAACTTTTGTAGGGTCAACGATCCCTTGTTCAACCATGTTCACCCATTCGCCTGTGGCAGCGTTGAAGCCTACGCCGACTTCTTCGGCTTTCAGACGCTCAACGATGATGGATCCTTCAAGACCTGCGTTGTGAACGATTTGGCGAACCGGCTCTTCAAGCGCACGAAGTACGATGCTTGCACCTGTTGCTTCGTCGTCTACAAGGCCAAGACCTTCTACAGAGTTGATGATGTTGACAAGCGCTGTACCACCACCGGCAACGATTCCTTCTTCTACTGCTGCTCGCGTAGAGTTCAGGGCGTCTTCGATACGTAGTTTACGCTCTTTCAATTCTGTTTCTGTTGCCGCACCGACTTTGATGACAGCTACGCCGCCAGAAAGCTTAGCAAGGCGCTCTTGTAGTTTCTCTTTGTCGAATTCAGAAGTTGTTTCTTCTGACTGGGCACGGATTTGAGCAACGCGGGAAGAGATCTGCTCAGGGTTACCTGCACCTTCGACGATGGTTGTATTTTCTTTAGTGATGACTGCTTTAGACGCGCGTCCAAGCTGGTCGATCGTTGTATTCTTCAATTCTAGCCCAAGATCTTCTGTAATCACCTGGCCGCCTGTAAGTGTCGCGATATCTTCAAGCATCGCTTTACGACGGTCACCGAATCCAGGAGCCTTAACAGCTACTGCGTTGAATGTACCACGAAGTTTGTTCACAACAAGTGTTGCAAGTGCTTCGCCTTCAACGTCTTCAGAGATCAATAGAAGTGGCTTGGATTGTTGAACCACTTGCTCAAGTACAGGAAGGACTTCCTGGATGTTGTTGATCTTCTTATCTGTAATTAGAATGTAAGGATCTTCAAGAACCGCTTCCATCTTATCCTGGTCAGTAACCATGTAAGGTGAAGCATAGCCGCGGTCGAACTGCATACCTTCAACCACTTCTAGTTCTGTGTTGAAACCTTTAGATTCTTCAATTGTGATAACACCATCGTTACCTACGCGCTCCATCGCTTCAGCAATCAGCTGGCCGACTTCATTGTCAGCAGCAGAAATGCTTGCTACCTGTGCGATTGAATCGCGGCCTTCGATAGGTTTAGAGATTTTGCGAAGCTCTTCTGTTGCTACAGCAGTCGCTTTCTCGATACCTTTACGAATACCTACAGGGTTTGCGCCGGATGTAACGTTTTTAAGACCTTCACGGATCATTGCCTGTGCAAGAACCGTTGCTGTCGTTGTACCGTCACCAGCAACGTCGTTTGTTTTAGAAGCTACTTCAGAAACCAGTTGTGCACCCATGTTTTCGAAGTGGTCTTCAAGTTCGATTTCTTTAGCGATTGTCACACCATCGTTAGTGATGAGTGGAGAACCGAATTTCTTATCAAGTACGACGTTACGTCCTTTTGGTCCAAGTGTAACTTTAACAGCATTTGCTAATGTATCTACACCACGCAGCATAGAGCGGCGTGCGTCTTCACTAAATTTGATTTCTTTAGCCATTTAAAATGCCCTCCTCATTAAAATCGTATCTCTTAAGTATTTTTATAGGAATAGTGACTACTGAATAACAGCTAGT
This sequence comes from Halobacillus sp. HZG1, assembly GCF_035818575.1. Taxonomy (NCBI): domain Bacteria; kingdom Bacillati; phylum Bacillota; class Bacilli; order Caryophanales; family Bacillaceae; genus Halobacillus; species Halobacillus sp. HZG1. The sequence goes on along the minus strand of NZ_JAYLVQ010000064.1, from coordinate 12,462 downwards.
ACATCTGATTCGCGCAGAATCAAGTATTCGCTGCCTTCATACTTCACTTCTGTACCTGCGAATTTAGAATAGATCACGCGGTCGCCTTGTGCGACTTCCAGTGCTACTTTTTCGCCGTTGTCTGTAATGCGGCCTGTGCCGACAGCAACAACTTTACCTTCTAGTGGCTTTTCTTTCGCAGAGTCCGGAAGTACGATTCCGCTCGCAGTAGTCTGCTCTTCTTCAACTAGTTCAATAACAATACGATCACCAAGTGGCTTTAACAATTAGGACACCCTCCTTGATATGGTTGTTTCAAATTTTTGTCGTTTATTAGCACTCGTCAATGATGAGTGCTAACACAATTATTATAATAAGCAATTCCCTATCGTTTTTCAAGTAGAAACTATAGAAATTTTGCACTTCTTTTTCGACAAAATTCTTACACTGACCCTTATTCCTTACGTCTGGTTTTGAAACTGTGATAGAATACATAAAGTATGTATATTGAAGCTATTAAAAGGTATTTATAAAAGGAGTCGTGCCTTTATGCCGAAACATTATTGGTACATCATTGTGACCTATCTCATCACACAGATTTCTGCCATTGCGGCTGTCCCGGTTCTCGTCAAGGCTGCGGGGATGTCCCGCTTCGATGCGATTGCTGTCTGGTCTGTGTTCAGTTTTACGATTGCCACCATTATCATTCTTCTTCTGCTCCGCCGCAATCCAAAGGATGCATTAGCCCGGAGCGAGGATAAAGCAGGACCGGGGAAAGTCGTCCTCTGGTCGATTGCCGGTGTCTTTTTAGCCTTATTCGCCCAAGCCATTGCCGCAACCATTGAACGTGAATTGTTCGGTGTTTCACCAGGATCTGAGAATACCATGGGATTGATGGAAATCGCCCGCGAATCGCCGTTATTCATCCTCCTTCCTGTCGTATTCGCACCGATAACGGAAGAGATCATCTTCCGTAAAATCATTTTCGGTTCGATTTATAAGCGAACGAATTTCTGGCTGGCCGTGCTCGTATCCGCTCTCGTCTTCGGAGCGTTCCATTTCGATTTCAGCCACATGTTAGTCTACTTCTCCATGGGAGTCGTTTTCGCCTTCCTTTATGTCAAAACAAAACGAATTATTACACCAATCGTGGCTCATATGGCGATGAACTCGTTTGTTGTCGTTTCGCAGTACTTCCTCACTGAAGAGGATATCCGCCGCATGCAGGAACAGCTGGAGACCATCTTTATTGGAGGCTTTTTATAATATGAGAACATCACCCTTATTCATGGCTTTTCTTTACATGATGATGGGTGTCGCATTCACCTACATCGCCGCCCAGTCGGCAGAAGAAACGGTATGGAATGCGATGACCATCATTCTGGCCATTGTCGCGACATTCAACATTGCCGTAGCGATTCGGCTTTTCAATCTTCACAACAAGATTAAAAATGCCAAAAAGAAATAATGTCGCAAAAAAAGCAGGTCCACACGTGTGGGCCTGCTTTTTTTATGCTTCCTGCTCTTCTTGATCATCCTGCACCCCTTTTAATATGAACGAAAACGGAATTGCGATGATCAGCACAATCGCAGATACGAGAAACGCTTCATTGAGCGTCTGCAGAGTGGCTGCCTGCATATCGATATCCGGATTCGCAGATACTTGCGCCCGTCTCACTTCATAATAAATGGAGAAAAACACGATCCCCAGGGAAGAGGAAATCTGCCGGATGATGTTGTTCATCGCAGAGCCTTGAGCAACCAGATGTTCCGGAATGCTGTTCATACCCGAAGTCGTTGCCGGCATGTTCCCCATTCCCATTCCAAGGCCTCTCACCGTATTTAACAAAAGGATCAGCCAATACGGGGTGGACAACTGTAAAAAGCTCAACCCAAGGGTCGCAAGCGCCATGATGGTAAGGCCCGGTGGCACGACGTATTTCGGTCCCTTTTTATCGAGAATCCGTCCACCGATGGACATGAACACTCCACTCGCGGCAGCAGCCGGAAGGAATAAGAGTCCAGTCATGACTTCATTTAGACCATACACATTTTGAATCAGTAATGGCAGCAGGAAAATCCCTGAGAACAAGCCGATGGATGCGGCTGAAGTGACAACGATCGAAACGGAATAGGTCGGCACTTTGAAGACGGATAAGTTCAGCAGTGGATCCTCCTGACGGTTTTCGTAAAAAACGAAAAGGACGATGGCGATCAGTCCACCCACAATCAATGCAATGTTCAACGGATCGAACAACGTCTCAAGCGTCCTTCCCCTTCCTAAGGCAAACAGCACCGATCCGATGCCTGCCGCAATAATCAGGAAACCGACGAGATCAAACCGCTTCGTCGGGTCCGTTTCGGTACGTTCAAGAAATTTTGAAGATAAAATAAGTCCCGTCAGTCCGAACGGAATGTTGAAGGCGAATAACCACGGCCAGTCGAGATACTGGATGAGAAATCCACCGATGGTCGGTCCGATGGCTGGTGCGACCATGGCGGCAACACCGTACACGCCGACGGCAAGTCCCCGCTCGTAGCGTGGGAAAGAGTTGAAGATGAGCGCCATGGCGATCGGCATCATCAATCCACCTGCCATTCCCTGGATCGCCCGGGATAAGATGACCATACCTAGCGTCGATGAAAAGAATCCGAGCGTGGAGCCTGCAAGGAAAATACAGAGTCCGACGAGGTACACTTTCTTTTTTCCGAACCGGTCACCGAAATAGCCGGTAAGCGGCATTGTCATCCCCATCGATACCATGAAGATCGTTAAAATCCACCCGACTGCAACGGCATCGGATTCAAAAATCTCGATGAAGCGCGGCAGAATCGGGTTCAGCATACTATTGTTCAAAATGACCGTGAATGTCCCGAAAAGGACCGACACGACCACGAGCCATTTATGAGGCAGTTTACTCAATCGTCTCACCCGCTTTCTTTCGATACGCGAACTAGTATTTACTATACCACCTGAGCTGTTCGTTAACCATGATTCCGCATGTTTCGACTGTAAGCGCCTTCTGTTCTCATGGAGGTTTACAGGGATTCTGAGAGCGGGTATGAGTGATAGCAACGAACAGAAGGAGGTTCTTTTAATATGGGACGTTTAGATAATAAAATTGCCGTCGTTACCGGTTCGGCTACAGGAATAGGAGCGGCAACCGTTAAACGATTTGCCAGTGAAGGTGCAACGGTCGTTTGCGGGGATATTAACGTAGAAGAAGTACAAAAAACCGTGGATGAAGTAAAGAACGAAGGTGGAAAAGCAGAAGCTGTCGAGCTTGATGTTTCTGATGTGGATAGTGTCCAGCAGTTCGCCAATTACGTAAAAGAGCATTACGGGAAAGTTGACATCCTGTTCAACAATGCGGGCGTCGATCAGGAAGGCGGAAAGGTCCACGAATATCCTGTGGAACTCTTTGATAAAATCATTGCCGTCGATTTGAGAGGTACGTTCTTGACGAGCAAATACATTCTCCCCCTCATGCTTGAAAATGGAGGCTCTGTCATCAATACATCATCCATGTCCGGCCAGGCCGCAGATCTCGACCGCTCCGGATACAATGCAGCTAAGGGCGGCATCACCAACTTTACAAGAGCGATGGCGATCGACTATGCGCGGGAAGGCATCCGTGTCAACTCGATTTCTCCGGGTACCATCGAAACGCCGCTCGTTCAGGAACTTGCAGGGTCCAAGCAGGAAGAAGAAGGCCGGGAGTTCCGTGAAGCGAATAAATGGGTTACTCCGATGGGACGCCTGGGACGTCCGGAAGAAATGGCGAACATCGCCCTGTTCCTTGCTTCTGATGAGAGTTCGTATGTGACAGGTGAAGACATCACCGCTGACGGCGGCATCATGGCCTACACGTGGCCGGGTAAGATGCTCATGGACAAAAGCTGGAAAGAAAATACCGAATAACATAAAAAGAAGCTCAGCGTCAGGCTGAGCTTCTTTTTTATTCTGCATTTTTATAATAAATCAAGTTGTCCGTCCATTCCCCAAACTCATGGATGAACCCTTTCCGGGTGCATTCATACTCAAGGCCGATACTCTCTGCCATCTTGATGGAAGGCGCATTATCCAAATTGATATGGGCCTCGACCCTGTGGTAATTCAATTGATCAAAAGCAATCCTTAACGCTTCAGCAACCGCTTCCTTGCCATAACCCTTCTCCCAATGCTGATTATGCAGCGCATACCCGATTCTTCCCCACTGGAAATCATATCTTACTAAGGTAGAAAAATCGATCATCCCCACATGGGTACGGTCTTCCTTCAGAAAAACACCGAAGACATAGGCGGTATCGTTCATCGCCAACTGCTGATGTTTCTCCACGAGCTCATCAAACCACTCTTTCGTACAAACACTCATATCAAGACGGCCTTCATCATGGCGGCGCCTGGAAGGAAAACGTTCCTCATATCCTTGGAGCCAGCTTTCATAATCGCCTTTCTCAAGCGGTCTAATGACCAATCTTTCTGTTTCTGAACCAAACGATAATGTTTCCAAACCCTTTCCTCCTAAAAAAAGAGTGAGAAACCAAAATGATTTCACACTCGTATGTCCTTCTTATTGGTCTTCCTCTACTTCCCCTTCGTTCAGTGGATAATGCTTCAGGAAATAAACGAGAGCCTGCAGCTCGATGGCAAGGTCGATATGATGGACTCTGACATTCGATGGCACGCTGATTCTCGCCGGTGTAAAGTTGAGGATTCCGGAGATCCCCGCATTCACCAATCTGTCGGCAATCCCTTGCGCAGCAGATGAGGGAACCGTAAGAATGGCAACAGAAATGTCGCCGAGTTTTTCTTCTAAGTCGTCGATGTGCTCGACCCCGACTCCACCTACTTCAGAACCAACACGCTCGTCGTTCGCATCGAAGGCGATTTCGATTTTCGTATTGTTGTTTTTCGTGAAGTTGTAGTTCAAAAATGCCGTTCCCAGATTTCCGACACCAATTAACGCGACACGTGTCGTTTCATCCTGGTCGAGCGTTTTCCTGAAAAAGGAGAGCAAATACTCGACGTTGTAGCCGTATCCTTTTTTCCCGAGTGCTCCGAAATAGGAAAAATCGCGGCGGATCGTCGCTGAATCGACTTTCACCGCATCGCTCAGTTCCTTCGAAGACACACGCAGTTTGCCCTGGGTATGAAGGTTATTCAAAAAGCGATAATAGAGCGGCAGCCGCTTCGCTGTCGCCTGTGGAATCTTCGTTTGTTCGATATCCATTAGCACCGGACTCCTTTACCTGTTTCTCGTGTAGTCGCCGTTCTTCCCGCCTGTCTTTTCTTTCAAGTAGGTCGGGCCGATGACCATTCCTTTATCTAACGCTTTGCACATATCGTAAACCGTGAGAGCTGTGGCGGAGGCGGCCGTTAGCGCTTCCATTTCCACCCCTGTGCTTCCCTTCGTTTTGACGGAAACCTCGATGTGTAAGGTCGGCTGATCTTCAGTATCCCAATCAAAGGACACATCGATGCCTTTTAAAGATAACGGATGGCACATGGGAATCCAGTCGGACGTGTTTTTAGCTGCCATGATGCCCGCGACCTGGGCCACGGAGAGCACGTCCCCTTTTCCGATCTCATGGTTGGTGATTTTATGATAAATCTCTTCGTTCACTTGTACACTTGTTGCTGCGACGGCCGTCCGTACAGAATCTTTTTTGTCTGAAATATCTACCATACGGGCGCGACCCTGGTCATTAAAATGACTGAACTCCGCCATTTTCTTCTACCCCTTTTTGTAAACAGTACTGATTGAAACACTACTCTTATTCTACCAAAAAATCAAACGGAAGTCGTTAAAGATTTCACATACTTCAGGAGCATTGTGTTGCTAGGGGATGCGCCTATGAGATACACTGATTTTATTGAGGTGAAACGACATGATTCTCATGCAATTGAACCAATTGACGAAGCGTTTCGGCGCCGAGTTGATTTTATCGAATATCAAATTGGAAGTACAGATGAACGACCGGATCGCCATCGTCGGTCGGAACGGAGCAGGAAAATCGACCTTGCTCAAAATGATGGCTGGTGAAATGAGCCACGATGAGGGCAATATTTTCAAACCGAAAGAAACCACGATGGGCTACCTGGCCCAAAATACAGGGCTGCAGTCAGAGGAGACCATTTGGAACGAGATGGAGAAGGTGTTTGAACACCTGAAGGACCTGGAGAAAGAACTCCGCTCCATGGAAGTGCAGATGGCGGACCCCGACCTGCTCGACGATCAGAAGCGCTACCAGCAGCTGCTGGCGGATTACGACCGGAAACAGGAATATTTCAAGACGGCTGGCGGTTATCAGTATGAAGCAGATATCCGCGGCGTGTTGAACGGGTTGAATTTCAAAAACTTCAACTGGGATACACCGATCAACTCCTTGAGTGGAGGACAGAAAACGCGCCTCGCGCTCGGAAAGCTGCTGCTTACCAGTCCGGATGTCCTCATCCTCGATGAGCCGACGAACCACTTGGACATCGATACACTGAGCTGGCTTGAAGGTTACCTGCAGGGCTATCAAGGAGCCGTCGTCATCGTCTCCCACGACCGCTACTTCCTGGACAAGATCGTCAATACCGTCTACGAAATCGCGTTTCAATCATCCAAGCGGTACCACGGCAACTACAGCGATTATTTGAAAAAGAAAGAAGCGGACTATGAGCAGGAACTCAAACGCTTTGAAAAGCAGCAGGAAGAAATCAAGCGGATGGAAGATTTCATTCAGAAGAACATCGTCCGGGCGACGACAAGTAAACGAGCACAAAGCCGCCGCAAGCAGCTGGAGAAAATGGACAAGCTTGAAAAACCGAAGGACGACAACCAATCGGCGAAGTTCAGTTTCCAGATAGCGAAACGAAGCGGCAATGATGTGTTGAAGCTGCGCAACTATGCGTTCCGTTATGATGATAGCGATGACTACCTTTTTGACAACGTATCCCTTGATTTGAACCGTGGCGATTCTGTGGCGCTTGTCGGTCCAAATGGCGTCGGAAAGACGACGTTATTGAAGACACTCATCGGAGATTTGGAACAGTCGAAAGGTGAAAAGCTGATCGGAACGAACGTGCAAATCGGTTATTACGATCAGGAGCAGACAAAGCTGAATTCAACGAAAACGGTTTTGAACGAGCTCTGGGACGAATATCCGATGAAAAACGAAAAGGATATCCGCACCATCCTCGGCAACTTCCTTTTCTCAGGAGAAGATGTGCTGAAGCCTGTTTCTGCGCTCAGTGGTGGCGAAAAAGCGAGACTGTCCTTAGCCAAACTGATGATGCAGGAAGCGAACTTCTTGATTCTCGATGAGCCGACCAACCACCTCGATCTTGATAGTAAGGAAGTGTTGGAAGCAGCGCTTGTGGATTATCCTGGCACCCTTTTATTCGTTTCCCACGACCGTTACTTTATCAACAAGATTGCGACTCAGGTTGTGGAGATGAATCCTGAAGAGACCCGCCTGTTCCTTGGTGATTATGATTACTATGTTGATAAGAAGCGGGAAGAGTACGAGCTGCAGCAGATCGAAGAAGCGGAACGCCTGCAGAACGAACCGAAGCAGCAGGAAGTGCAGCAGAAGAACAGTTTTGAAGAAGACAAAGCTGCGAAACGGGAAGAGCGGAAGAAAAATCGACGCATCGCTGAAATTGAAGAAGAAATTGAACAGTTGGAAGCGAGACTTGAAGAAAACGAAGAGCTCCTCTGTGATCCGGACATCTTTCAGGACCACGAAAGATCCCTGGAAATCACAGAAGACAACACACAGCTGCAAACCAAACTCGAAGCTCTCATGGAAGAATGGGAAACCCTCCATGACTGATCACTGACAGAAACAGGTGTACCAGGTCATCCAAAATATGGATGACCTGGTACACCATTTTTTTCCACAAATATCATTCTATTCTTTTTTATTGATGGATTCTGCTCACATGTATATTCGTGTATGAATGATGATTCAGTATCCACATAGTTTTCAACAGTTGAATAGCTTTATTAACAGTTTTCAACAGGGTTATGCACATTATCCACAAAAACACTTGTATTTATCCACAAAATTGGTACCGTTTTCTTTCCTGTTTCTACTTATCCACTGATAATTTATCCACTGTATGTTTATACACATGTGGATAAATATCTCCCTGTATGTCTCTCAAACTTATACACACTCCCTATGAAAAGGGAAAAGCTCTCCTTATTTAAAAGGAGAGCTTTGATCGTTCCTGTTCACGACCTTACTTTTTACGTGCACCAAAAAGCTCGAGATCCAGTCCTGGATTGGCATTCAAATCCCATCCAGCCCGGTGACCCTGATTGTACGCAACAGCTCCAGCCGCAGCAATCATAGCGGCATTGTCTGTGCACAAATGAAGCGGTGGTATAAGCAACTCTGTTTCGCTGTCTTTGAATTTCTCCTGCAGGGCTGCTCTTAATCCCTTATTGGCAGCAACACCACCAGCGACGATCATTTGCTTTACACCATACTCCTCGGCCGCACGGAACGCTTTTGTGGATAACACGTCCACAACACTTGCTTGAAAGCTTGCGGCCACATCCTCAGGTTTTAAATATTCATCCCGCTGCTTCGCTTTGTGGAGACGGTTGATCACAGCTGATTTCAATCCGCTGAAACTGAAATCATAGGATCCATCTTCCAGCCAGGCACGAGGGAAATCAATCGTCTCTTCCCCTTCTTGAGCGAGGCGGTCGATTTGAGGTCCGCCTGGGTAGGGAAGCTTCAGCGTTCGCGCTACTTTGTCATACGCTTCCCCTGCGGCATCATCGCGCGTTTCACCGATGATTTCAAAGGATCCATGTTCACCCATCAACACAAGCTCCGTGTGCCCGCCGGATACAACAAGGGAAAGAAGCGGAAATTCAAATTCCTTTTCCAAACGGTTGGCATAGATATGACCCGCAATATGATGCACGCCCACAAGCGGCTTCTGTTTAGCAAAAGCGATTGATTTCGCTGCATTGACACCAACAAGAAGGGCACCGACCAGTCCAGGTCCTTCCGTTACCGCAATGGCATCCATATCATCAATGGTCATCCCCGCGTCTTCAAGGGCTTCTTCAAGTGTAATCGTCATCTGTTCGATATGGTGCCTGGAGGCAATTTCCGGTACCACACCTCCGAAACGCTTATGACTTTCTATTTGAGAAGCGACGATGTTCGTCATCAGTTCTGTTTCGTTTTTGACAATTGCTACGGCTGTTTCATCACAACTCGTCTCAATCGCTAAAATGTATTGATCTTCCTTCATTTTAACCCCACCCACATCACTAACGCATCTTCACCATTGTCCGAGTAGTATCTCTTTCGGATTCCTCCAGGTACCATCCCGAACTTCCGGTACATATGCTGCGCGGCTGTATTTGAAACTCTCACTTCAAGCGACAGCTGGATTGCTCCATGCTCAATCGCTTCGTTACACGTATGGCGGAACAAACGCTCTCCATACTTGTTTCCTCTATGGTCTGGATGAATGGCGATATTCGTGACATGAGCCTCATCAATGATCAACCACAAACCACAGTATCCAATGATCGCGTCCTGTTTTTCTACGACATAATAATACGCGTAAGGATTGTCTTCCATCTCTTTTTCAAAAGTTTCCTCCGACCACGGTACGGCAAAAGAAGCCTTTTCGACTTCCATAACAGCTTCTACATCATCCTTCGTCATTCTCCTGATTGTCGCCATCCTACTTCTTCCCCTGCTGCTCCAACCATTTAGCTTCCGCCTCAGGAATCCGCAAATAGTTCGGAACGAGGTCATGCAACGGGCCGGGTTCCTTTTCTTCTGCTATAGAACCGATGATGGCAGGTCGTGCATAGTGATAAGGAGCTTTCGGAAGAACCGCCTGATCGCCAAGAATCTCGACAATCTTTTCATCATGCACAGCTATATCCTGACTGAGGAAAAGAACAGGTTCGTCCAGTTCCTTCAGTTGATGGAGCCAATTCTCCATCAAG
>NZ_JAYLVQ010000063.1:0-116122 GCF_035818575.1 Halobacillus sp. HZG1 | reverse complement strand
TATATAGCAAAGGGGCGGAGGGGAATGGCGAGACTCCTATCTTAAGTGTGGAAGCGCCTCGCTCAGCGGCGTATGGACTGGACTGAGCTGGCGGAGATAAAGGAAACACGAAGAACGAAGTGATTCGATGTTGACTTATCGGACAGAAGCGAGGGAAGTCTCACTAGCCGCTAGGCGCCGGAACCGGATAACCAAAAGGACGTGTGGGACAGGTGAGACCCCGGAAGGCGTAGCCAGAGGAGGCTCACCGCCCGCCCCATGGAAAGTGTTCAAATGCGGAATCGTCCTGGTAGAAATGACTGGCATAAGCAGAACAGCAACGGAATGTGTTTTTCATTCCTTTGCTGTTCTGCTTATGACGCGAGTGTCTGGACGATGGAGCAAGACGAACCTTTTCCCGGAGCCCCTAGAACCACACAATCGTCTCGAAACTGAGTCTTCCACTAAAGGGAGCTTTAGTGGAAGGGTGGGGTGGGTAATAGAAGAATATTGGGAATCTAATGATATACGGAAAGGAAAGATTATAGATGACAGATAGTAATCCATCGTGGTTTGGGGAATTAGCCCCTTCTACGAAAGAGGCATGGCAGGTTTCAGGATATGAGAGCTTGACGAAAGTTCAAGAACAGGCCATTCCTTTCATTTTAGAAGACAAAGATGTAGTGGCGGAAGCTCCTACAGGCAGCGGGAAAACTTTGGCATATTTACTACCACTGATTGAAAAGGTGGATCCCGAACAGAAACATACACAAGTGTTGATTATGGCATCTTCTCATGAATTAGTGATGCAAATTCATCAGGAGGTCCAGACTTGGACAAAAGGAAGCGGCATTACCAGTATGACGATGATTGGCGGTGCGAATATTAAGCGCCAAATGGATAAGTTGAAGAAAAAGCCGCACATCGTTGTGGGTACACCAGGCCGTGTGTACGAATTGATACAGAAGAAAAAACTGAAGGCACATGAAATCAAAGCAGTGATTATGGACGAAGCCGATCAACTGCTTGTTCCAGAACATATCCATACGGTTGAAGATGTGTTGAAAAGTACGATGCGTGATACGCAAACGTTGTTGTTTTCAGCCACACTGCCAAATGAGGTTATTGAAATAGCTCAAACATTCATGGATGAAGAGGCGGAGGTAATTCGGGTTACAGAAGAACTGAAAAAACCAGACGTGACTCACACGTATATTGTTTGTGAAGACAGAGATAAAATAGAGACATTAAGAAAACTGGCCCGGATGGAAGCATTCAAAGGTCTTGCCTTCATGCAGGATATTGCCAAGCTGAACGTCATGGCTGAGAAACTAACATATAAACACCTGGATATCGGGTTGTTACACAGTGATGCGAAAAAAGAACAACGGGCGAAGGCGATTAAGGAATTCCGAAAAGGGGAATATCCTTTACTACTTGCTACAGATGTGGCTGCCAGAGGACTGGATATTATTGAAATTAACCATATCATCAACCTTGATGTTCCTAAAGATATGACATCCTATATCCACCGTGCAGGTCGAACCGGACGAATCGGCTCTCAAGAAGGAACCGTTGTTTCCCTTGTAAATCCTGTAGAAGAGAAACGCTTGAAGAAGTTTGCGCGTGATTTAGAGCTATCCCTCCATAAAGCGGAGATTTATAAAGGGAAATTAAGAATCGCCAAGCGTTAAATATTGCCGTTTGCCTTTGAAGCGATGCCATGGAATACTGGGAGAGAGTACTTCTAGCCTGAAGTGAGGAGAGAATCGCCATGATTAAAAAGTTCTTTCTCTTTCTTGTGGCCTTGTTTGTCATCATCGTCATTGCGACACCAGTTTCTGCCCAGGATTTTTGGAAAGAAGGTCCTCGAGCTTCCTATGAGAGGGTATCGCAACATGTGCAGGGCTTAGTAGAGAATACAGATATAAAAAATGAGTTTCAGAATTTTGCAGTAGATGTCCAGTCGTTCTTTAAGTTCCTTGAAGATGTGGAATGGAAATACCCGGATGCACCTCCAGAAGAGCAAGAATCCTCCGATCGCACGACTGAGCGGGTGTCAGAGGATTCACTCTCCGGCTATGAATTGAAAGAGTTCGAACAGGAGGTTGTGGCTCTCGTCAATAAAGAGCGGGAAGAGCGGGGACTTGAGCCATTACAAACCCATAATCGTTTAAGCGCGTTAGCCAACGTAAAGTCACAGGACATGGCTGACAAACGCTATTTCAGCCATACTTCACCAACCTACGGCTCGCCCTTTGATATGATGGACGAATTCGACTTCCGTTATCGGGCAGCAGGTGAAAACATAGCCGCTGGCCAGCGGTCACCCGAAGAAGTTGTAGAGGGGTGGATGAACAGTGATGGCCATAGAGCCAACATCCTCCATGAAGACTTCACCCATATTGGTGTAGGATACATGGAAGGTGAAGGACCATATAAAAGATACTGGACACAACTATTCATGACCCCTCGTTAATTAATGAAGCCGGATTCCTACGCACAGGAATCCGGCTTTTTTTAAATGTGTAGGGCAGGATTTTAAAATACCGGGATGCCGGAAGGATGTAGGAGTTCATTAGTTTTTGGAGACGGATTTGAAATACCCTTTGACATTAACGGGGTCTGTATCTCTCTCGGACTCAGCCCACTCTATGATCAAGGAAAACAACTGGATGATCATGATCATTACACCCGTGTACAAAAAGGCCTCCGTATCCGTACCTTCACGGAAGTAGAAAGAGGCTTCATGATAGAGCACAAATAATATAGAGGTCAGCATTAAATATAAAAAACGTCTCATGTAATTTTGGAGCTTGATGAAGGAACATTGCAACAGTAGAGGGGCCCAGTAAATAAAAGACCCGAATCCTAAAAGAAACAGGTGAACATACTCGTGGAGAGGAAAGTGAAAGGTTAAATCGAAGCTTACGAGTACACTCATCACGAAGAAGGTTGAACTTAAAAGGGGACGGCGGCTTAATTTAATTATCCAGCGAAGACTGGAACGGAACCAAAGTTGTTTGTGATTAGCATAGAGAATGAAAGCAGGGGCTAGTCCAAAGCAGATGGTACTCCTGACATATTGAAAAGGAGTGGATGATAAAAGGTGGTGGATGGCCAGAGCAGTAATAATAAACAGCGAATAAAGAAGAAGTGTGAGGATGGAATTTTTATAGACCTTCATTGGAATTCATCTCCTGAAAGCTTTCGATTTATTTACCCTCCCCATTTTCAAATAAACCTATGTGGAAAAATAATTCCATTTAAGAATGTTAAAGTATTATTCGCTGATCAGGACATGGTGAATAATTAAGAAAAATGGAAAAAGTCTGTATATAAATGGAAGGCAAAGATGAACTAGTGTTATAATTTTTAAGTTATAACATTAGTTTTTCGTTCTTTTCCCATTATTATCAACAGGAAAGAAGTGCTTACATATGAATGCCATCCAGTCCTTGATTCGAAAACCATCGATATTTAAAAATTTATTTCAGCATTTAAGTGATGCCGTAGCTATTATACAAAATGTAAAAGGGAGGATGATCTTCACCTATATCAATGCAACGATGCAGCGGGTGTATGGGGATCTTCAGGGAGATGCATTACATGACCTTTATTGTGAGGCTGAGTGGAAACATATCGCGGAGACGATGGAAAAGGCGGATAAATTCCCTGAAACGATCGTTGAGAGCTCTGACCGTCCTCCAAACCCATTTCAAATCTCATACGGGATACAATCGATAAAGGTGGAGGATGCTTATCTTCTATACATAAAGTCGGGGTATGCCCAAACATTGGAACTGATTGAAGAGAAAGAACGTCAACGCATAGAGAGTGAGAGTCGTTATGAATCGGTAGTCGAAGCATCGCCGGACTCGATATTTCTCCATGATAAAGAAGACCGTATCATTTATGTGAACCGAGCAGGAATAGACTTGCTTGGGGCGGACAAAGCTATAGAATTACTTGGTCAGGATATAAAGAATTTCCTCTACAATGAATCCCTTGAAGATGTACGTCACCGCCTGAATACTTTATTGTCAGGGGGATTTGTAAAAGGACCGATTGAACGTCAAGTTAAGAGAGTGGATGGATCGATCATTGATGTTGAGCTGCATGGAGGTCTTGTCGAATACCACCAAGTCAAGGCGGTCCAGACGATTTGCCGTAACATATCGGAACGAAGAAAGCAGCAGCATCAACTAGAGGAAATGGCTTATCATGACCAGCTGACAAAAATCCCGAACCGGCGGTATTTTTTTGAAAAGTTGGAGGATGAGCTGAAACGGGTGGACCACCGAGATTCGATCTTTGCCTTACTATTCTTTGATTTGGATAATTTCAAACAGATCAATGATCGCTATGGACATCAAATCGGTGACGAACTGCTTGTCATCTTCACGAAACGGCTCAGCCGTGGGTTACGAAAAACGGACACGCTTTCTCGCCTGGGTGGCGATGAATTTGTTATTCTTTTATCAGGGTTAGCTGACATCAACCACCCGCGTCAAGTAGCCGATCGAATGCTGGATCGTGTACTCCGCCCGATCCACTTGCAGGGATGTGAGATTGAAATCAGTGTGTCGATTGGAGTGTCTATTTATCCTGAACACGGGGTAGATGAGGGAGAACTTCTCACAAACGCTGACCGGGCGCTCTACAAAGCGAAAGAAAATGGAAGAAGTTGTGTATCGGTTTATACTCATGGTTCATGAAAGGAGAATCAGTCATGGAAATCCAAGAGCTTCATCAGTTCGATGCCGTCGCATTAAAAGAGAAAATAGAAAGTAAAGAATTGAACATATCAGATGTGATTCATCACTATAAATCAGTCATGGAACGTAAGAACCCTGAATTGAATGCTGTGGTTCACTACATAGATGAACCTGTTAATAAAGACGGATATTTTCGGGGCCTTCCTTTTCTTATCAAAGATTTAAATGCTGTCCAAGGACAGCCGTTATCCTACGGGTCAAAAATAATGAAAGGTTTTGAAGCCAATGGGGATGATGAAATAGTGAGACGCTTCAGAAGGGGCGGTCTTACCTTTATTGGGAAAAGTAATACACCTGAATTCGGCTTCACGCCTGCTACGGAGTCTGTTCACCTGGGATTCACGAAAAATCCATGGAACAATAAATATTCACCTGGAGGTTCAAGTGGAGGGGCAGCTGCAGCTGTTGCATCCGGTATGGTCCCTTTTGCACATGCCAGTGACGGAGGGGGATCGATCCGCATCCCTGCTTCCAACTGTGGTTTGTTCGGGTTGAAACCGACGAGGGGGAGGACGCCTTTTTCTATGCATCTGAACAGCCTTTCCGTCAGTCACGGGGTAACAAAATCAGTAAGAGACAGCGCTGCACTCCTTGACCTGCTGGAAGGACCACAAAAAGGAGATCTCTTTGCAACCCCGGCCAAAGGGAAGCCTTATGAGCGGATTTCTCACGAAGATCTCGGGTCATTGAAAATTGCGTATATGGCAGACTTTGGAGAAATGATGCCTATCCAGCAAGATGTTCAACAAGCCATTCGTCATACGGCGGACCTCTGTGAATCGCTCGGGCATGAGGTAGAAGTCGCCTATCCCGATTTTGATCTCCATCGTTTCATGGATGCGTTTGTTACAGTATGGGTCGTCGGTGGCGCTTTAGCTGTTAAAGGGGCAGCAAAAATGAATGGGGTCAACCCTGATGATCAGCATTTGGAGAAAATGCTTTCGACATTGATAAAAAAAGCGGAAGGCTACACCGCAATGGAATACGAGCAGGCACGCATGTTTTTGGCGACGGAGAGTGTGAAATTTCACTCGTTCTTTGATCAGTATGATGTGCTGTTGCACCCGGTTAATTCTAAGTCTGCTTTACCTTTAGGATGCTATAACGGAGAAGAAAAAACAATTGATGAGATATTGGCTGTATCTGCTCAATATGCCCACTTATCCCCAGTGGCGAACGTAACTGGCCAGCCTGCCATGAGTGTTCCTCTTTACTGGAATGAAGAGAATATCCCAATTGGTTCTCACTTCACTGGGAGGTTTGGGGATGAACGTACACTGTTAAAGTTAGCCGCCCAGCTCGAAGAAGCACGACCATGGTGGCACAAATATAACGAGATCGTCTAAAGAGAACCCGTAGTCCCCGGGAGGGGTCTACGGGTTCTTTATCTAAATCCCTTTTTAAACAATGTGGGAGTCTTCCGCAATCAGGAACGTTACTTAGAAGTGTTTGTGGAGCCAGTCTATGCTTGTTTTTTCTACGTGGTTCAGGTATCCCTCAAAGCTGTGGGGTGCGCCCTTAATGACAGTCAATTGTGAGGAAGGCGGGAGCCATTTCATTCCTTTTTCAGTTAAAGGCAGTAATATCTCTTCTTCTCCTTGATCACCATGGACAATCAAGACAGGGCATTGGATGGAGGACAGCAACTTCTCCTGATCTAGTTGTTCAAAGTCTACTAACATTTGTTTTGATATCACAATTTCTTTACGGTAAGGGTCTTGTACGGGTTGTTTCAGATAACCGGTTTCTTTTAGTTCCTTTAATTGAGCGGAAGTGAATTCTTCTGTCCAATCGTATGTAACAGGGCCGGTCCCTGCTCCTGTAAGGATCATGGTCTTAATGTAATTGGGTTGATAGCTTTCGAGGCAGACGCGTGCTCCTAAACTCTGTCCGTAAAGAGCAATCTGAGTAAACCCTTTGGAAACAGCATGATTCATGGCAGCTATAAGGTCGTTCACTTCATCTTCAAGGCTTAATGGTCGGTTTTCACTTTCCCCACACCCCCCGAAATCGAATCGCATCACATTGTACCCGAGGTTTTGGAAGCATTCTGCAAATCGATCGAATCGACCGTGCGATGAGCGATTGGAACGAAATCCGTGGCACATGATGATCAGTTTGTCATTTGTCCCTTTCTGAAGGACGCCTCTTATCTTCAATCCTTGTATATTACGAAAAGTAATCCTTTCCATTGCCTTCCCCCTAAGCTTATTCTACTAGCCTACCATAATATGGAGGGTGAAGGTTTTAAAATCTAAACGTAATTTAAATTTCTTTTTAAAGTAAAAATGTTGCTTTTGAAAGTAATTAAGATTACTATATAAGGTAATAAGGAGGGTGATGATGGAATCTATTCACTTGAATGTCGCACTTTTAAGAAGGCGTGTGCCGAACTTAACGAAAGCAGCAAGATCGGTCGGTTTACGACCTGCAACAGTTTCGAATCTTTGTACTGGTAAGATTGCGCTCGGAAGAACGGAAGTACGAACGTTAGTCGCTTTGGCGAGCTTGGCGGAATGCAGTGTAGATGAACTGATTATCAGAGGGGAGAAATTCGAAATGATTGAAACAGGAATTAAGACGATCGACTTGTTTGCTCCATTGGCTAAAGGTGGAACAGCCGGCCTGATAGCAAGACCGGGGATGGGACAGCTGGTCGTTTTAGCGGAAATCTTTTATCGTTTGAAAAAAGAAGGATACCTCATCGTCATGCTTCAGCCGGAAGGAGATCATCCGGAGGTTTCGGACATTACAGGTGATGTAGATTCCATACACCTCACCATAGACGAAGCGGAAAAGGCTGTTGTTGAAGCATCGAAAACGCAAGAAGTCATTTTTGTATCGGATCGTTCGCATGTGCAGAATGGGAGTATCTATCAGCTGCAGGAAAAATGGGCAGGGGAGGCTTCTGTCACTACATTTCTCGTCGATTTGAAAGGAGAAGCTGTGGACGAAGATTTGCCATATGGACCTCTTGAGACTTTATGGCAGTTTGATATGGATTTATCTGCACGACATATGTATCCGGCTATCCATCCGATCTATTCCACATCTTCCGTTTTAGAGGGGGCAAACCTGGATCAGGAGCATCTTTTAACCCAACAAAGAGCACAAAAGCTGTTGCGCCGTTATCGTGAGCTGAAGTCTATCGTCCGGGCGAGTGGGATGGACCCCTTGTCAGAGGCGGACACGCTGCTGTTCAAGCGGGGAGAGAAATTGGAGTCCTATTTAACTCAACCATTTTTTGTAGCCGAAGCCTTTACAGGTATGAAAGGCACTCATGTTCCAATGAAAACAATGCTAATAGACGTAAGGAAAATTACAGATGGGAGCTACGACCACAGAAAGGTTGAAGAATTCGGCATGATCGGCACCCTGGACTGACCTCAAATGGGGGTGATCTGCCAGTTTCTTTAGGTTAAACAACAGGTAGAAAAAATTTTTCATAAAAAAACGTTTACATGAAAAAATACAGTTTTAACCTGGATTCAGCGGGGAATTTCCTGAAAATGTTCCGTTTCAAATCATTTTCAGGAGGTACCCCACATGACAAAGGGAAAAAGTATACATGCATTAATTATTCTTATGTTTACCCAATTCATTTCGGGTGGTGTAACCAATACAAAGGGGATTGTACTGGATCAAGTAGAGAAGGACCTGGGGTTGGATATGAGCCAATTCGGTCTTGTAGTTCTCATTTTCCAACTTGGCTTTACGCTTGCCAGTGCCGTTATCGGTTACTACACCGATAAGAAAGGCTTGCGGACGATGACCATCATCGGTTCCATCATTATGGGTCTTGGATTTCTGGGTACGGGACTTGCGCCTAATATCATGTTCTTCTTAGGTTTCTATATGATCGTAGGGTTCGGATTAGGAGCGCTCGGTGTCGCTTCCAACGCGATCGTTCCCGCCGCTTATCCGAAAAAACAAAATCAGATGTTCAACCTTGCGATGGGAGTGTATGGGTTAGGAATGGTGCTATTTCCACAATTTCTAAACTACATGTTCCAATTTGCCTCCTGGCGTTATTTTTATATAGGGATTGCCGTCAGTTTACTAGCTGTAATCATCTATATTACTAGCGTAGCTTTTCCATCCGGTAAAGCAGAAAAAATGGATTTAAAAGCATTCATTCCTATGCTGAAAGACGCTCAGTTTGTTTTTCTCATGATCTTTCTCGTCTTCCAAGTATCGGCAGAAGTCTCGTTCATGAATTTCTTCCCGACGTACTTGAAGTCGCTGGATCTTGGCGGAATGTCAACGGCTAATAAAGAGGACATGGTAGCCACCATCCTGTCTGTCTTCTCTATCTTCTTCATGGCAGGACGTCTAGGTGTGGCCTATTTGACCAATTGGATCAATGAGCGCATCATCTTAATTACATTTTCTGCCGGGGCTTTGTTAATGGTAGGGGCCAGTTTCTTAGTCGCTGAGAATTTCCCTTACCTGTTCGCAGGGGCAGGGTTGTTCTTCTCCACATTGTTCCCTACTGCCACAGCCTTTGGTACCCAGCTGTCTAAAACAGGTGGTTCAGCCCTTGGACTCATTTATATCGCGGCAGGAATTGGTGGCGGTATTGCTGGTTACATCGTCGGACTAGCTTCTGAAGTTTTCGGAATGGCCGGTGGTTTCAGTATCGTTATTGTATTCCTTGCTCTTATGTTTATCACAACATTCTTCCTCAATAGTAAGAAGTCAACGCAAGCTCAAGCATAAATGTAAGCACTCCGTCTTTTTTTGACGGAGTGTTTTTGTGAGCTGCGATGATCTAACGCAAATGAAATGGTTTCCTAACATCTTGTTATAAATTTCCTTCATCTCTTGTAAAATGGTAGATATGAGGGAGGGTGACGATGAAAAAGCTATTTTTGCTGGCAATCGTACTTTTTATTATTACAGGTTGTAACGAGAAGAATGAGGAAACCGAAGGAAAAGAATATAAAGAGTTGGAAGGTCACTGGGAGGGTGAAATTCAAATCCCCAATCAACCTTTGAACATTCTGGTCGATTTTCAGTCTGGAGAAGAATGGACAGGGACAATCGCCATTCCTGCTCAAAATGTTACGGATTTTTCGTTAACCGAGATCGTTGCCAATGAAGAAAGTGTCTCTTTCCAGATGCCTCTTCCTGGGCAGTCTGTTCAATTTGATGGAAAACTGGAAGGAGAGCAATTGAGCGGTACTTTTACACAGAATGGACAAACGTTCCCATTTTCACTGAGAAAAGGCGTGAAAGAGGATAAGGGGGATGACGAGGGAGATTTCTTATCTATTGAAACATCGACAGGCCAATTATATGGTGAGTTGTTGCTCCCTGAGAAAAAAGGTCCCTATCCCGTCGCATTAATTATCCCAGGCTCAGGACCTACCGATCGAAATGGGAACTCTCAGGGAGGTGCGGGAAACAACAACAGTCTCAAGCTTTTGGCAGAGTCTTTAGCAGACAAAGGGATTGCTTCCCTAAGATACGATAAACGAGGCGCAGGCAAAAATATAAATGCTGTCACGGATCAAAGTGAGATGCGATTTGAAATCTTTATTGATGATGCCAAGCAATGGCTGGAAACATTAGAGGATGATGACCGTTTTACGGATATAGCAGTGATTGGCCACAGTCAAGGGTCCCTTGTCGGAATGATGGCTGCAGGTGCTGAAACGACAGAAGCATTCATTTCCTTAGCAGGTGCCGGCCAAACCATTGATTATGTTTTAGAAAAGCAGCTCGGTGACAGTTTACCGGCAGATTTGTTTGAAGAAAGTCAAACGATTCTTGGACAGATGCGGGAAGGTAAGACGGTTCCTGACGTCAGCCAGTCTCTCCAAGGTGTGTTTGCTCCGGATGTTCAATCCTTTCTTCTTTCATGGATGGCTTACGACCCTTCCGAGCAGTTAAGTGAGCTTGATGTCCCGACGTTAATTGTAAATGGAACGCATGACATACAGGTGCCGGAGTCAGAAGCACAGCTTTTGAAAGAGGCAGAGCCGGAGGCGGAACTGATGCTTGTGGAAGGGATGAATCATGTGCTCAAAGAAGCTCCTGAGAATAGGGATGAAAACATAGCGACTTATACGAACCCTGACCTGCCTCTTGCGGATGGACTTGTCGAGGGTATCGTCGATTTCCTGAACCAGCACGGTTTTCATTAGGTGCTCATCAAGGGACAATTATTCTAGTAATAAGGAAACTTGAATAGAAAGAAAAGAGAGGGATTTCCTGACAAAGGAAATCCCTCTCTTTTTAGTTCGTTTAGCGTCTGAGTTTTTGGAGAAGGCGGAGAATTTCAATGTATAACCAGACAAGAGTTACAATCAAGCCGAATGCTCCGTACCATTCCATGTGCTTGGGCGCACCTCGGTTGACGCCTTTCTCAATGAAATCAAAATCAAGAACGAGGTTCAAGGCGGCAATGGCCACGATGAAAAGGCTGATGCCGATCCCTACAGGACCACTGGAATGGAGATAGGGAACAGTCATGCCGAAAAAGTTCAAGATGAAATTTACCAGATACACAAGGAAGATGCCTAACGTAGCTGAAACAACCATCAGTCGGAAGTTCCTTGTGACTTTAATGACTCTTGTTGCATAGAGAATCAACAAAGCTCCCATCACGGCTAGCGTCAGGCTGACAGCCTGAATGACAATCCCGGAATAAGCTCCCTCGACGAAGGCCGAAATACCACCGATGAAAAAGCCTTCCAGTGCTGCGTATATAGGGGCAGTGACGGGTGCAGCTTTAGGGAAAAAGGCGGTGATCAAAGCGAAAATAAGACCTCCAATAGCCCCAATGATCATCATGAGGGTCACATCGACTCCCAATGAGTACTGGTACCATGTGTATGCCGCAGTTCCTAGTAAAAATAAAAAGAGGAGGGATATTTTTGCTGTTGTCCCACCCAGAGTCATCGTCTTTCCAGTTGCTGCAGAACGTTGAAATGTATCGTCTTTTAAAACGGGGTTTCCCGATCTCATCGTACCACTCCTTCTTTATGCATCTCCTTTAAGGTATACCCTTCGTGAACACGAGAGACACTTAATGGGCATACCATTTGTAAAGCTTTTTCGGTCGTCCGATTTTCTGGTGACTCACCACTTGTTTGACTTTGCCTTCTTCTAGTAAATGCATGAGGTAGCGGTACACGGTCGGGTAGGCAAGGCCGATGTCTTTTGAGATAACGTCTACGGGATAGGCGTCACGATTTTCCTGCAAGTAGCTGGAGATGGAACCTAATGTACCTTTGCTGATTCCTTTAGCGGTGAACACATCATCATCATCTTCCTGCTTGTTTTTCATGTTGGCAATCTGTGCATGAAGCTTGATTCTGGAAATGAGATCAGGAGCCTTCACTGGTTTCAAGGCAAAGTCGGTGGCGCCTTCTTCCAGGAAGCGATCAGCCACTTCCTGCCGTTCATCTACCGTGAGCACGAGAATGGGGACGACCGTATTGTGTTTGCGGATTTCCCTGACGGTCTGGAGTCCATCCATCTCCGGCATATGATAATCGACAAGGATGACATCGTAAGTTCCTTTTAAAAACATATCGGTCCCTTCGCGACCGTTCACTGCCGTGTCTGATTCCCACCCGGCATGTTTACAAAACTCTGTCAGCATGTAACGTAAAGATTCATCATTATCCATAATCAGTATTTTCATCTCGCACTCTCTCCTTCGGTAAATGGATCCAGAATGTCGTTCCGACTCCTTGCTCGCTTTCAATGGATAGCTCCGCGCCGTGTTCATTGACGACGTTTTTGACGAATGTCAGTCCTACACCAGGATGGGACTTCGTACTGTATCCTGCATTCCAAATTTTATTGATATTGGATTGGCTGATGCCATGGCCATTGTCTTTCACACCAATAAGAATGCCTGATTGTTCTACTTTGGTAGCGATGGTCACTTTGGCGTCTTTTTTTCCTTCAACAGCATCGCTGGCATTATCAATCAAATTGACCAGCGCTCGTGTCATTCTGATTTTATTAATATAGATTTCAATATTTTCATCAGCGCTTAAATCAAATGCATAAATGGTGGCTGAATCTGATAATTTATTCGCGCGTACATATTCGATGAATGTTTTTAAGGTACACCAATTTTTCTTCTCGTGATACAAGATTTCAGATACCATATCGCTGGTTGCTTGAATGGACGAGGAAATTTTATTGGTGTACTGAAGGATTTCGTCGTCCTTCGTTTTCATTTGGATGAGGCTGTTCAGCCCCTCCATCAAGGATAATGGAGTTTTCAAGTCGTGAACGAGGTGTAGGGCCTCTCTTCCAGAACGTGATTCCACCATGTCGAGCCGGGCAATGTCCAAGTCCTGTCTCATTTTTGCTTTTTGTTCAGCAACAGTTAAGTACACCGCGAGGAATGTGGCATTTACGATAAATACCGCAAAAAAGACGAGGCTGTAAAAGCTTAACGTACTTCCGAACCCCAGCTCCGCAGCCATACTTTTCACTTCCATGGAAATTTGTCCGCCGCCAAATCCGAAAGCGCTTAGGAAAAGGACCGTATCCAGCCATTGGAACCCGAATAGCAATTGGGCGAGAATGAAAGCTTTGAATACAGGGCGTAATTGCCCATTTCCTAAAAAGTGAAGGACAGCGATCGATAATAAAAGAAAAATCGCAGGACCTCCGAAATGGTAGTTGATGGAGTTGTACCCATTAATCAAGGCGTAAACCAATGGGATGATGATCAGTGGGACAGCAACCTTCAACCAGGGCCGGTTCAACTTTACCCCGAGCTCATCTCCGAGCAGCAGAGCACCAATGTAATGAGGGAGGGCTCGAACTGTATTTAACATGACCAGTCCGAACGCAGCCATCATTAATGTGGCACCTGAGGGGGCAGCTTGAAGCCTCTCGATGACAGCTGCAAGGCCGGACCTCTCCACACTCAGCCAGAGCGGCATAGTCATGCCGATCAATATGAGAACGATTTTAATCCATATACTCTTCGACTGAAGCAATTCTGATTTCATGGCAGTCACCCTAACGACGAGATCTTTCTATATATTCTAATATATGAGACTGATATTTTCGATGCTTTTTTCCTTTGAAGCACTACAAAGTGATGAGTTTCCATTCTTATCTTCTATGGAAAACGCAGCAAGCGGTAGTATAATAGACATATATTTAAGGATGAAAGGTGTCCGCAACTATGATTTTAATCATTGATAACTATGATTCATTCACATATAATCTAGCTCAATATTTTAAACAGATGGATCCGGAAGTGATCGTGAAAAGAAACGATGAGTGGCAAATGGAAGAGAT
Source organism: Halobacillus sp. HZG1 (assembly GCF_035818575.1). Lineage (NCBI taxonomy): Bacteria > Bacillati > Bacillota > Bacilli > Caryophanales > Bacillaceae > Halobacillus > Halobacillus sp. HZG1. Next base: position 102,083 of record NZ_JAYLVQ010000063.1, on the reverse strand, counting down.
TCGTTCCCTCGAACCGAGCCTTATCGTGATTTCTCCAGGACCCGGGAGGCCGGAAGAATCAGGGATATGCAAGGATGTCCTGCACCACTTTGGTGGATATATTCCACTATTAGGTATATGCCTAGGCCATCAGTTGATGGTTGAATATTTTGGTGGAAGGGTCGTCAACGGAAGGCAGCCGATGCACGGGAAAGTAACGACGATTACGAATGATGGCCGGACCATGTTTCACAAGCTCCCTGGATCTTTCCGAGTCACCCGTTATCACTCTCTACAGGCAGATTTAGCTTCATTGCCGGAAGATCTTGAAGTCACCGCTCTCTCTGAAGATGGCGTTCTGATGGGTGTCCGCCACCGGTATAAGATGATGGAAGGGATCCAATTCCATCCGGAATCCATTTTGACAGAGCACGGGTATGATCTGCTTCGTAACTTTTATGACCGGGCAGTTCGCTACAGGGCAAGTAGAAAGGAGGGGGTAGGCGTATGACAACCTCACCATTTTTACAGTTTGAATTCGCAAATGCGCAAGGGGAACCGTCCCCTAAAATATTTCAGCAGCCGCTGGAGATTCTCATGACCGATGATTTGAACGAGGTGAAAACAATCTTCGATCGAGTGGAAAAGAGGCTTGAGGAGGGGCTCTATGTAGCAGGTTATGTATCCTACGAGGCAGCCCCTGCTTTTGATCAAGCCTTTCGCGTTCACTCTCGTCCCGAATGGCCGCTGGTTTGGTTCGGAGTGTTCGATGGTTATCAAACAGCGGGGAAGTTTTCAGACTCTGATCCTTTTCAGGTGTCGGACTGGGATTTGCGTGGAGATTATGCTTCTTATCAGAAAGGAATAGAAGAAGTCAAAGCCGGGATTGAAAGGGGCGATACGTATCAGGTGAATTTTACGACCAGAATGGCAGCCTCTTTCTCTGGTGATGATTACACTTTCTACAGAAGGCTTGTCAGGAATCAGCAGTCTTCCTATAGTGCCTACTTGAATATGGGAGAACGGCGGATTTTATCTGCTTCCCCGGAATTGTTTTTCAGGGTCGATAACCAGCAATTGAAAACAAAGCCAATGAAAGGTACGGCAGCAAGAGGGCGAGATGGCATAGAGGATGAGTCCAAGCGCCGGCATCTTCAGACATCAGAAAAGGAACGCTCAGAGAACCTTATGATTGTTGATTTGTTGAGAAATGATTTAGGTAGAATCGCCGTACCCGGGAGTGTCCATGTCCCCCACCTATTCGAAGTGGAAACCTATCCAACGGTTCACCAGATGACTTCGACTGTGGAAGGCCGGTTGCCTGAAAATTACACCATGTATCAATTGTTTCAATCCTTGTTTCCGTGTGGTTCAATTACAGGAGCTCCTAAAGTGAGAACCATGGAATACATTCAACGATTAGAAGACTCTCCACGTGAAGTGTATTGCGGGGCCATCGGTTATATGACTCCGGATAAAGAGGCCATTTTCAATGTTCCTATTCGTACAGTCATGGTGGATCAAAAGCAGGAAAAAGCCGTTTATGGCACAGGCGGAGGTATTACATGGGATTCAACTTCGGAAGGGGAATATGAGGAGTTGAAGACCAAGGCGCGACTCCTGACAGAGGATCGACCAAAATTTCAACTTTTAGAGACGATGAAAATTGAAAATGGATCGATTGATTTAATAGACGATCACCTGGATCGAATCATGGCATCGGCTTCTTATTTCGCTTTTCCCATCAAAAGAAGTGATTTAGAAAAAACATGCTCTCAAGTAACCAATGCTTATCCCGAAGGTCTCTATAAAACTCGCATGCTCGTTGACGAAGAAGGGAAAGCTGATATTGAAGTGTATGATTTATCGACACCCGCCTCTTGTGTAAGCGGCATCTTATCTGAAGATCCTGTGAACGAAGAGGATCCTTTTCTCTTTCATAAAACCACTCATCGGGATGTTTATCAGCGTCATCAATCCCCCGAAGCGGAATCGACGCTGCTCTGGAATCGAAGAGGTGAATTGACGGAGTTCACAATAGCCAATCTCGTCGTAAACATTGACGGGCACTACTATACCCCGCCCGTTCATTGTGGATTATTGGCTGGGACGTATAGGAAAGATTTATTAAGGTTTGGAAAACTGAAAGAAAAGGTTCTCTATAAAGAGGATATCCACAAGTTCGATGAAGTATGGATGATTAACGCCGTAAGAGGCTGGGTAAGAGTTGAATTACAGGAGAACGTTCAATAATGTGAAGGAGTGTCTTGTTTATGAAGAAACATATCGTTTTTTATGATGCCCAGTGTCCGTTTTGTTTTTATGTGAAGAAAACGTTCCGAACATTTGACTGGCTTCATCAAATTAAATGGGTGGCTGTTCAGGAAACAGAGGGGACAGGCAAATACCCTTACCTGGAGGGACGCAATACGCTGGATGAAATTCATATGCTGACAAAAGAAGGAGAGGTAAAAGAAGGGTTTGAAACCATTCGTAAACTGCTGCTTTCTCTGCCTTTATTTACTGTTATCGGCATTCTTCTCTCCTTCCCGGGCGTTGACAGGGTAGGATCTCCGTTATACCGCTGGTTTTCTGATCACAGACACCAATGGTTCGGCCGCTACGACCTTCCCAGATACGCATAAAAGCCCCTCCTCAGTGTGGGTCTTTATTCCGGTGGCAGGATTCTGGAAGACTCAGTTTCGAGACTTTCCGGGGTTCGTTGCTCCGGTTGAGCGTCCGGGGTGGCTGGGGAGTGGTGAGACTCCTGCGGGAAAAAAGTGCTTGGTGAGACCCCGCAGGACGCAGTCTGAGGAGGGTCACCGCGCTCCCGCGGAAAGCGAGTCATCCCCCGCAGCCCCAACATACCTAACGGACATCTCGAAGCCGAGTCGTCAGAAAGCTTTCCTGGGGAAGGGTTATTTCCGTTTTTTTCTTAGCATGCTGTAGGAACCAAGAGCGATGACGATGATGGCGAAGGTCAGGGATGTCCACTGGTCGTTCGCAAAGCCTTGATAAATACCATGAGAAAGAAACAATAAACATAAAATCAGAAATAGGACCAACGATATTTTATTCATAGTGACCTCCTATGCGTAAACTTCCTTTATCATACCGGAGGATGTTCGTTTTATCTAGTGTTCTGTGTTACATTATTATTGGATAATAATTTGACTTGAGGGGTATCCAGGATGAGAGAAGAAATTACATATATCGGTGAAAAAATCTCGAAAAACTCGATTCAATTAGCTAATACAGTACGTGAGTTGAAAACAGAGGAATTCGGAGAGGCTACCATTCGGACAGCGAATTGGGAGGAGCTATTCTCCTATATTGGTGAAGTGATTACCGGTGACGGTGTTTCTTCGATGGAGCACATTGAAATGTGGGCCAATCGTGAAGGGGAACAGAAGGTAGAGGCGGAAGTCGAGCTGGATCAATCTCTTCGAACGATGAACTTTGTTCGTCGAGCTATCTGGGGTATATTTTCTGATGAATTGTCCAACGATGAATTCGCTTCTTCTACGGTCGTGCATATCTGTAAAACCATTAATGAAGTATTAGATGAAATTACGAAACACTTTAGTCAGACGTACTCCAGAAACATTCGCAGGGAGTGGGAAAGAAAAGAACTGCGGATGGCTGAATTGTCTGTCCCTGTTGTACCCATTACAAAGGGAGTGGCTGTACTTCCATTGATTGGAGAAGTGGATACCAATCGGGCTCAACAAATCATGGAAACCTCCTTAAATAAGAGTTCTGAATACGAATTGGATTATATTTTTATTGATGTATCTGGTGTCCCAGTAATTGACACGGTCATCGCTCATTACATTTATCAGGTTGTTCATGCCCTTGAGCTGGTTGGTGTTCACGCGACCCTCACAGGATTGAGGCCGGAAACAGCCAAATCCCTGGTAGACATGGGTGTAGATTTCACTCAAGTCCATACGAAGGCTGGATTGCACCAGGCTTTAGAAGAGATCGGCATTTACATTCATCATGGTGAAGAGTAACATCATAGAAATACAAAAGGACGGGGAATTCTTATTTCCCCGTCCTTTTTTAGTATGATTTTTTACCTGTGATTATTTTTGGGAAGGTTCAGCAACTTTGACAAGCTGTTTGCCAAGGTTCGCTCCTTCAAATAACCCAAAGAATGCATCCGGGATGTTTTCAAAACCTTCGGTGATTGTTTCCTCATATTTCAAACGGCCTTCCTGAAGCCATTGAGCTAAATGGGAGAATCCTTCCTGGAATCGATCCTGATAATCCCCTACTGTGAATCCTTTAATAAGTGCGCTGGATTTAATTAAATGCATCTGCATCCTTGGTCCTTGATCGTTTGGAACGTTGTAGGATGCAATGGCTCCGCACTGAGCGATGCGCGCGAATTTGTTCAGCAATGGATAGACCGCGTCTGAAATGTCGCCTCCGACATTATCAAAGTAGACGTCTACGCCATTTGGACAAGTTTCTTCCAGGCGGGCAGGAACATTTTCAGTTTTGTAGTTGATGACTTCGTCAACACCAAGTTCATTTTTCAAATACGATAATTTTTCATCTGAACCGGCAATGCCGACCACATGACAGCCTGAGATCTTACCGATTTGGACAACAGCGGAGCCGACTGCACCGGCAGCTCCGGAAACGACTAATGTTTCGCCTTCTTTAGGCTGTCCAATATCCATCAGGCCGAAATATGCTGTCAATCCTGGCATGCCGAGGATTCCTAAAGATGTAGTGACGGGGCCAAGGCTTGGATCAACTTTTCTGAGCGTGTCTGCGGGAGCTGCTGCATACTCTTTCCACGGCAGCATGCCTGTGACAATGTCACCTTCTTGTAAAGCATCTGCTTTCGATTCCACAACTTCCCCAACGATTCCGCCTTCCATAGGTTCGTTCAATTGGAAGGGAGCGATATACGATTTAGCGGCGCTCATTCTGCCTCTCATGTAAGGATCCACGGAAACATAAAGCAATTTGACGAGTACTTCCCCCTGAGATGGAACGGGGCGCTCGGTTTCTGCCATTTTAATATGCTCATGTGTAGGAGCGGCTTCTGGACGTTTGACTAATTGAATTTCTTTGTTCATTTTTATCACTCTCCTTTCTTGTATCATAACGGGTCTCATCCTTTATTGGGAAATGATATGTTTGTGGATGTAAGGTACGATAGAACAAAGGAGGTGGAAGTATGATGGAAAGGCTTTATGAAAAGGTGAAATTCGTGGAGGGAGAAAATTTCGTGACTATTGAAGACACCCGCCATCTTACAGATGAAGAGCTTCAGTCATTGTCTCTCATTTTTTTAAAAGATTCTAAGTTTGCTGGAGTGAAAAATCGGACAATCCTTGTTCCTTCTACCTTTAAAGAAGAGACGACCGAATACATAAAAGACCTCGGTTTCAAGCATCACGACGATGTTTATTTTGTACGTTGTCGCTTGTTCGGGGAGGATAGGGGGAAAAGAGAAGCACAACCCTTTGAACTCATTTCGCTAAAGCAGGGCGAGGAGGGTGTTTTTAAGGAGACGTGGCGCCGGTCAATGGAAGGATCCTTGAACGCTCCCCAGTCCCTGAACATGGACGAACAAATGAAAAGCGTCAAAAAAGAATTAGGTCCAGGCTATGTGGATTCCTGCTTGACTGTTTATGAAAATGGGACCCCTATAGGAGTGATCATGCCGCACATTGAACCGGGGACGAAAAACGAAGGGAGAATTTTTTACTTTGGTTTGGTTCCGGAAGAAAGAGGTAAAAACAAAAGCACGGCTTTGTATGAAGAGGGATTGTACTTACTGAAAAATTATTTTAAAGCAACCTATAGTATTGGAGCCACAAGTATCCATAACAAACCAATGTTGAAAGTGTTCGAGAAATGCGGTTGTGCCATGACGGAAAAAGTGGGGATCTATAAATATTCACAGGACCCGTATCAATCACCAAAGCTTATTTGATAGTAAGGGGAAGGTGGAGGAGCTCGACAAACAAGACAGGATGTCAGTCACGGGGTATATTGTTCTTAGTTAAAATAGGCAGATATGAACCAACTCCTCGCTAAGGGTCATGCAAAAAAAGAAAACGCCCAGGCACAGGCCTGGGCGTTTTTTAGTTAGGAATCAATACTTGCTTTTAATTCTTCGTACTCCTCCTCGGTAAATGCGCGGGAGCGGGTGAGAAATCTTTTTCCTTCGACTCCTTCAAGTGAAAACATTCCTCCGCGGCCGTCAACGACATCAATAATCAGCTGTGTATGTTTCCAATAATCATATTGCTTTTTATTGATGTAAAAAGGGGTTTCGCCGATTTTTCCAAGTAGCACATCTTGACTGCCGATCATAAGGTCACCCTCCTCGTAGCACATCGGAGAGCTCCCATCACAGCACCCGCCTGATTGGTGGAAAAGAAGAGGACCGTGCTTTTCCTTCAGCATTTCAATGAGATCAAGAGCAGCGTCCGTCGCTTCTACACGTTCAACCATCTTTTCAGCTCCTTTCATATTGCCGAAATCAAGGAGTTTTTAGCTTCTCATATTAAAAGAATCCAAGTTTCTGCGGGCTGTAGCTGACGAGCATATTTTTCGTTTGTTGATAATGGCTCAGCATCATCTTATGGTTCTCGCGGCCAACCCCGGACATTTTGTATCCGCCGAAGGCTGCATGAGCAGGGTAGGTGTGATAACAATTGGTCCAAACGCGTCCGGCTTCGATTCCGCGCCCGAAGCGGTAGGCTGTATTCATATCACGTGTCCAAACTCCGGCGCCTAATCCATAAAGGGTATCATTAGCGATCTTCATCGCTTCTTCTTTATCTTTGAACGTTGTTACAGATAACACAGGACCAAAGATTTCTTCCTGGAAAATCCTCATGCTGTTATCGCCTTTGAATACCGTCGGCTGCACGTAATACCCATCTTTGAAGTCGCCTTCCATTTGATTACGCGCTCCTCCAGTAAGGCACTCAGCTCCTTCTTCTTTACCGACTTCAAGGTAAGATAAGATTTTCTCCAATTGTTCGGAGGAAGCTTGAGCACCCATCATCACTTCAGGGTCAAGTGGGTTACCCGTCTTGATTTCTTTGATGCGTTTAATCGCACGTTCCATGAACTCGTCATAGATTGATTCCTGGATGAGGGCGCGAGAAGGGCATGTACATACTTCACCCTGGTTTAGAGCAAACATAACCATTCCTTCAATGGTTTTATCTAAGAAATCATCATCTTCACGCATGACATCCTCAAATATAATGTTCGGTGATTTGCCACCAAGCTCAAGCGTAACAGGGATGATATTTTGAGACGCATATTGCATGATCATCCGTCCAGTAGTCGTTTCTCCAGTAAAAGCGATTTTACTGATACGAGGACTTTGTGCTAACGGCTTCCCAGCTTCTAATCCAAAACCGTTCACGACATTCAACACCCCTGCAGGAAGCAAGTCTTCGATTAATTCCAGCAAGTACATGATGGATGCAGGTGTCTGTTCTGCGGGCTTCAGAACAATCGCATTCCCAGCTGCGAGCGCAGGAGCTATCTTCCATGTCGCCATCAACAGCGGGAAGTTCCATGGAATGATTTGACCGACCACTCCCAGGGGCTCGTTAAAGTGGTAAGCAATTGTATCGTTATCAATTTCACCAATCGATCCCTCTTGAGAACGGATCACTGAAGCGAAATAGCGGAAGTGATCAACAGCAAGCGGAAGGTCAGCATTCAGAGTTTCACGGACAGCTTTCCCGTTTTCCCACGTTTCCGCAATGGCAAGATTCTCGAGGTTCTCCTCCATGCGGTCTGCAATGCGGTTGAGGACCAAAGAACGTTCCGCCACGGATGTTTTTCCCCAGGCGTCTTTCGCTTTATGGGCGGCATCAAGGGCAAGCTCAATATCTTCCTCCGTCGAGCGTGCAACCTGACAAAAAGTCTGCCCCGTTACGGGAGTTACATTATCGAAATATTGGCCTTTGACTGGTGCTGTCCATTCTCCGCCAATGAAGTTGTTATAGCGTTCCTTGAACTGAACGTTAGATCCTTCCGTATTAGGAAAAGCATATACCATAAAAACATCCTCCTAGTAATTTTCTTTTGCAACCGCTTACAAAAAAGGATATGTAAGTAGGCGCGCTTACTTTTTAAATTATCACTTGTACAGAATATTGTCAATTTACAGATAAATATGTGAAAATTTCTAGTACGAACAAAGGACAAAGATTGTTATAATGTAACTATTCATAGGCAAAAGGAGTTATTAACTAATGACAACAACTAATCGAGTGATGCTCGTTGATGGCATGGCGCTGCTTTTCCGTGCGTTTTACGCCACAGCGATGAGCAATTATTATATGATCAATAGTAAAGGTATTCCCACTAATGGGGTCTATGGCATGATGAAACACATGTTTACGGCTATAGAAACCTACCAGCCCACGCACGTGATTTGCTGTTGGGATATGGGGAGTAAGACGTTCCGTAATGATCTTTTTCCAGACTATAAAGCCAACCGGGGTGCTCCTCCGGAAGAATTGATCCCTCAATTTGATTTAGCTAAAGAAGTGGTGGAGGCCCTAGATATTCCTAACGTTGGGCAAGTGGGGTATGAAGCGGATGATTGCATGGGGACGCTGAGTCGGGCGTACAGTGAGCATTCCCAAGTCTTCCTTCTAACAGGGGACCAGGACCTTCTTCAACTGTTACAGCCGAACGTGCATGTCGTTTTATTAAAGAAAGGATATGGCAATTATGCGGAGTACCAGGAGGAGACCTTTACAGAAGAAAAAGGGATTACGCCACAACAGATGATTGATTTGAAAGCCCTCATGGGAGATTCTAGTGATAACTACCCTGGTGTGAAAGGAATCGGAGAGAAAACCGCTCTTAAGCTACTCCTTAAATACGGCTCCATCGAGGGAATTCTTGAAAATATGGAAGAACTGACGAAGGGGCAGCGCACGAAAATTGAGGACAGCCTGGATATGCTGCATCTATCCAGAAGGCTTGCTGCCATCCATTGTGAAGCAGATGTAGATTGTTCGTTAGAAGAGGCTCTATTTTATATTGATGATCAAAAGATGAGCGCAAAATTTGATGAACTTGAATTTAAAAATTGGGAAAAAAATATCGTACGAATGTAAAAAGGTCGGAGGCATTATTCCTCCGACCTTCCTTTATAATAAATCCTTTTTTTGGGTTTTGCGATAGTTGTTTACCTCTTTAAAGTAGATGGCTGCTTTTTTGTACATACGCTTTTCATAATACAGGTTGCCTAACATTTCGCAATAATTTTTGTAATCTCCGTATTGGTTATTTTCTCTAAAGTAAGGGATAATTTCATTTTCAAGCTTGTCTAAAAAGGTATCTTCGTGTGTTTTTTCCATCATAGTGTTTTTGAGTATGAAAAATTTATATTTATAAGTTTGATTGTCATACTCTTTGGATTTTCTTTCGCCTATTTCAATGTATCTCCATGCTTCTTCTATATGGCCTGCATAATAATTAGTTGAAGCAAGAAGACGAGTGGTATTCACATAGTAGTACCCATCATTATTTTCTAGTGAGATCTTGTGGGCGCGCTCTAGTAATTCAAGTGCTTCGGAATATCTTTCTTGGTTAGCATAAACATAACCTAAATTGTGATAAACGTTTATCTCATCTATAGAGGTCAAGTGGTACTTGGAAATCTTTTTCAACTTCAAGAAATACTCTTCAGCTATCGGATAGATTTCTAATGCTCTATAATTTAATGCAATAATCATGTATGTGTCTACAATTCTGCTATAGTCAAAATCTTTAATATATCCTTCTAACGCCGATTGAGCATAATAATTCGACTCGACCGCTGCTCTTGACTGCGAATAAGTAAGAGCTAAGTGAAAGTAGGTTTCACTGTCGGTGAAGGGAAGTTTTTTTAAAAGCTCTTCTGTTTTGTGGAAATGATGAAGGGCTTTTTTTAGTTGGTTGTTTTTCAATAGAAAATGGATTCCGACCGTTTTATGGTAGAAAAATTTATATTCATCCTTCGTATATGGATATAAATCATCAATCTCCTTGAAGTCTTCATCGGAGAGAGGTCCTTCATTCAACTTCATGGTGTGTCGGGCTTTAACGATTGTATATAAATGATTGAGTTCTGTATTTTGGTTGGTTTCTAATGCATCTGTACATTTTTGTAAGTATTCTTCCATTAATTGGAGGTCCCGGCGTTGAATAATTTCATGCCATTCCAACAGTTGCTGGTGAATAGATTCATCGAATTCCTGGTTAATATCCGTCAACTTGATATTCAACCGTTCTCCTAGCAGACGGTATATTTCGTCACTGGCGTTAATGGTATCATGTTCAATTTTACTCAAATAAGAAACAGAGCAAATTCCTGATGCAAGTTCTTCTAAGGTCATACTCTTAAATTTGCGGTGTTGTTTAATTAAGGAACCTTTCATATTCACTACTCCTTTAAAGCGCCAATTACTTACATTATATCAAAATATCGGTTTGTTCAATGTATATGATTCCCTTTTAAGGTTTTTATAGGAATAGAAAGGGGGTGTATGTAAAAAGCTCAACCACACGAAGTGGTTGAGCTGATGGTTCAAGATAATGTCTTCAGGGCTTCTTCGATTTGAGTATCCCCTGATATCATTTCGAATGTTTTATGATAAGCGTTTGGTTCTTGAAGAGCAGCAATCATTGCCTTAGCCACGTCTTCGCGAGGAATTGTGCCTCTTTCAACCGTTTCACCGACCTGGATTTTGCTTGTCCCTTCGTCGTCCGTTAAACCACCAGGACGTACAATCGTATAATCAAGCTCGGTCGACTTCAGATAATCATCCGCTTCACCTTTCATTTCAAGGTAATGCTTTAATTCTTCAGGTCCTCGTTCTGGATCACCAGCACCCATGCCGCTCAACATAATGAATTTCTTTATGCCAAGGTTTTCAGTAGCTTTAGCAAGGTTGATGGCTCCATCACGATCAACGGCTTCTGTTTGCTCAGCACCTGTGCTGGAGCCTGATCCGGCAGCGAACATGACTGCGTCCATACCTTTGACCGCATAACCGACATCTTTGGTTAGATCAGCAAGTACCGGGGTGCCGCCTAATTTCTCAACGTTCGCTTTTTGTCCTTCTTTACGAATCATGCCGTACGGCTCATGACCATCGGCTTTTAAATTTTTGATAAGTAGTCGTCCTGTATTTCCGTTAGCTCCTGCTACGAGTACTTTCATCTATAATCACGACTCCTTCTGGGAATTAAGATTACAGTACTTATTTAGCCGGTTTCCGTACCTGATAAACATACGGACCTGCTAGGAAGGAGGGAAACAAAGCTCCTGGTAGTTACAGCGCGCACAGACCCTTGGATCATCCTGCATCGGGAATTGCTCTACAGGAAGGGGTTTGTTTTTTTCCGTATCTTCTAAATAAAGTTTCATCTGTTCCATACTGATCTGGTAGAGGTGTTGAACATTGATAAGGTCCTGATCTATTAACTGATGTTCGACATGTGTGCCATCAACCAGATATTCGTTTCGAATGATGATATCATCAAGAGACTCTATTCCGTGCTTATGCTGTAGATAAAGGGCGTATAGGGCAAGTTGGTTTCTGTCCTCATCGGATGATTTTCCTGTTTTCCAGTCGACAATAATCCATTGATCATTGTCGAGGTCTTTATAGACGAGGTCCATCACAATAAAAACTTTCGCTTCGTCCGTCTTTAGGAAGCGGAAGGTCTCAGATTCCATAAACTTCATCTGTTCTTTGTTACGTACATCATTGAAAGTTTTACTGGAATAAAAATTGCCGACCGTTTTTTGGAGGCGGTCCGTTATTTTGCGTACTTTTGCTTCCGGGAGAGTGTCTGTCTGACTGTAATAAATTTCGTGAAGCATCGTATAGTGCTTCGGGCGGTTCATCCATAAATGTTCTTTCTTCGTTGATTCGATGAATCCACGGTTTAAATGATGGCGTACTTCATCCGTGAACTCTTGTTCAGTCATAACCGACTCGTTTTTTAATACGCGTTGGATGGTTTGATAAATTAAATCGTGGACTACGCTTCCGAAATGCATTTCAAGGTTGGTCATTTTTTTCAATCGGTACGCTTGTTTGGCTAACGTATCAGCTGAACGGAGCCATCCATTATGGGATACATAATAGTCGTATGCATATTTCCTTGAGCAGGTTAACATTGTTTTATGTCTGGACAAAGACCAGGATAGTTCCGGGTAGGGTTTCACTTCAAACATGAGTAACATCCTTCGTTAGTTTCATAGATTTAATGTTCCATTTCTAATCTCTATTCTTCAAAACAGAGGGGGTCATCGTGTTGGTAATCTTTCATTGATATTTTATCATGAATCACAATAACACCCTCGTTTTCTAAAAGTTCTCGTTGCCTGGAAGGGTCCTTCACAGCAATTTGGCCTTTTGCATTGACTACACGATGCCAGGGGAGGTCATGTTTTTCACTCATACTGTGAAGCGCCCTGGCTACTTGTCTTGCCGCCCGGGGGTTCCCAGCACAAGCTGCAATTTGACCGTATGACATGACGCGACCTTTTGGAATACTATGGATGATTTGAAGAATGCGTTCAGTGAATGGTTGCATAAATCGGCCTCCTTACTTAAATTTTACAAGATCGCAGGGTTTTGTGATTAGAAGCCATCCTCTATTACTGATACAATTTCTATAGATGACAGAGAGGAGACGACTAGGATGAGCATATCAAAAGTATTAACAATTGCTGGTTCTGCTGCACAAGGGAGTGCAGGAATTCAAGCAGATCTTAAAACGTTCCAAGAGTTCAATGTTTATGGCATGAGTGCTGTTACGGCCATTGTAGCGAATAATAAACAAACAGAACGAGGGATTTTCACGCAGCCAATTGATGCCATAGAAGCCCAAATCTATGCATCATTTGAACATGTAGGAGTTGATGCTCTTAAAACGGGCATGCTGTTCACTGAGGATATTATAAAAAAAGTGGCCGGTCTTATTAGAGCATCTGAAGTTACGAATGTAGTGGTCGACCCTGTCATGGTTGGAAAAATGGGTTCACAGTTATTAAAAGATGAGGCGATTGAAACCCTGACAAAAGAACTTGTCCCGCTGGCAAAAGTCGTAACCCCAAATTTACATGAAGCAGCCAGGATGCTTCGTTGTGAGGTTCCTGAAACTCCTGAAGATATGAAGGTAGTGGCCAGGGACCTGTACTCCCTTGGAGCGGAATATGTGCTTGTGAAAGGAGGCAGTTTAAAGGGATACCCGGCGGTCGACATGCTTTATGACGGATCAAGTATCACAGAACTTGAAACCGAGAGAATAGATACGATTCATACGAGCGGGGCGGGTTGTACGTATTCTGCCGCCATCGCTGCAGAACTTGCCAATGGGTATTCTGTCGAAGACGCGGTCAGACGGGCAAAGTCATTCGTAACCAGTGCCATCCGCCACGCTATATCCTTCGACCGTGGCATAGGCTCCACTTACCACGCTGCTCATAGAATGATCAGTGATTAAAGTATATGCCTTTCCCAATTTCTGATCTATAGTCATAATGCGCTCTATAGCAAGATTTTTCTATCCGGAATAGTGGTTTGGGAAATTCATACTGCTCCACTTTCCCTGTGAATAAAAGAGAACATAGGTATGATATAAGAAATCCCCTCTTCACGGATGGTGAGAGAGGGGATAAGTGTTAACCGTTCACACGGTCGTATTTATCGATTTGCTTCTTGCGGACAACGTCCCAGCGGTTTTCTGGGTGTTCTTTACATTCTGCTGTACATGCGGCATGTTGCTCTTCTTCACACTCTTTACAGCATACATACTGACGGTTACATACTGGGTTACTACAGTTGATCATACGATCTTCTGCTTTCCCACAATGTTCGCACTTGGCAATGACCTTTTCTTCCACTTGGTTGATCGGAACAGAGATACGCTCGTCAAATACATACATTTTTCCATCGAAGAGCTCACCTTTGACTTCTGGATCTTTGCCATAAGTGGTAATTCCACCTTCAAGCTGATAGACATCTTCGACTCCATTTTTCTTAAGAATCCCTGTCAGTTTCTCACAGCGGATTCCGCCTGTGCAATAGGTGAGGACTTTCTTATCCTTCCACTGATCGGCATTTTCAGCCACCCATTCAGGGAACTCACGGGAGTGGTTGACATCCGGCTGAATCGCATTACGGAAATGACCGATGCGGTATTCATATTCATTACGGCCGTCAATAATGATGGTATCTTCATCTTTCAGCATTTCATTAAATTCTTTTGGTTTCAAATGTTTACCACCGAACGTTTTCGGATCAATATCATCTTCTTCGATGCTCCAGTTAACAAGCTCAGGCTTCACGCGGCAATGCATTTTCTTGAATGCGTGTCCTTCATGCTCATCAATTTTGAAGTGGATATCTGCAAAACGCTCATCAGAGCGTACATAATCCATATATTCTTCTACTTGTTCAACAGTACCTGAAACCGTTCCGTTCATCCCTTCGTGAGAAACGATGATTCGTCCCTTCAAACCAAGGTTTTTACAGAATTCCAGGTGATTTTGGCAATATTCTTCATAGTCAGGAAGGTCGACATACTTATAATACAGCAGAACTCGGTAATCTTTTGAGCTCATAAGTGATTCCTCCTAATATTTATATCTATATAGTAGTAAATAACAGAAATGTCCATACTCCATCTTATTCGATTTATATCCGGATTTCAAATGTCATTTTTTTGAACAAATTCCACACGTCTGATCTTGTATGAATAAAGCCATAAGACCAGGATGGAAGCCGTCATTAAAACGATCAGTGAACCGAACGGCAGGATAAAGTTCCCGGCGGTATAAGGTTGTGAACTAAACTCTAATAATATACCTGCAAGAACAGAACCAGTCGCACTTCCGATGAATTGCATCTGTTGTTTGAGGCCAATTCCGGCACCGATCTGCTCATTAGGCAGTATTCGTGAAACTTCATTGGTCGAACTCGAAGATAAACTTGAGAACCCGAAACTTGTAAACATATAAGCAATCATAATCATATACGGACTCTTTCCAGCCAGGAAAAAGAAGATAAAAGCTGAGATCATTAGTAAAGCTTGAGATAAGAATAGAATTTTAATGTTGCCATAGGCATCAATCAGGCGTCCTACGTAAATCGCGGCTGCGGCTGACAACATAGCGCCAGGGAAAATGATAAATCCGATGGCGGCCGCGCCGCGTCCATACACTTGTTCTAACATGATCGGCATTAAAAACAGAACAGCGAAATGCAAAGTAAAGCCAATATAGCTTGTAAAGACAATTCTTCGATAATGGCTGTTTTTTACAAGTTCAGGTTGTATGAAAGGAGCGCTTGTCCGATTGACTCTCCACCATAGGAGCGAAGCAGACAGGAGGCCGGCCAGCAAGTAGTAGGAAGTCAATGATGAAATGTAAAGCAAAAACATGGTGGCGCTGATGCCGGATAACAGAGCCCCAATGACATCAAAACGCCCTTTCTCCGCTTTTTCAACAGGCATAAACTTGTACAGGATCGGGATGACGATAAAAACCATGATGGTCACAATGAACAAGTAGTTCCAGCTAAGGTAATCGGTAATAACTCCGCCGATAACAGGTCCAAGCCCAAAGCCTAAGGAGGTGGCTGAAGCAATCAGTGCATAGGCACTTCCGCGTCTTTCCATCGGAATGTATCTGCCGGCGAAGACCATAGATAAACCGGGGATTGCTGCCGCGCCGGCCGCCTGACATAGACGTGCAAGCAATAACCAGAAATAACTATCCGCTAAAAATCCGATGATGGAAGATAGGCTGAAAATGCAGATTCCTATAGTTAATAATGTCCGGATCGGCATGTAGTCAGACAAGCGTGTAAAAGTAATCGTGAAAATCGCTAAGACAATCGAATAGCCGGATACGATCCAGGCGCCTTCAGAAGGTGCAAGCGAAAAATCTCTTAATATATTTGGTAAAGCGATGTTGAACATCGTTGTGTTCATGACAACAATTAAAATCGTTGCAGATAAAATGAATACCGTACGAAAATGTTCCTGTGAAGGACGAGAAGTGAGTGGCATATCGTCTCTTCTTCCTTTCTGTGATTTCATTAGACACTCGAAATACTATACCACAAGTTTACTAGAGAGAAAAATGACAAGCATAAGAACTCCCGTTGATCGTATCAACGGGAGTTTATTTGTGGCCTTTGAAATCATTGTATGAAATTGGACAACTTCCTGGTAGATATTCAGTCAGGACATAGGCAGTTATAAGATGTTCGCTCCCAGGGAGGACTCGAAGTGTGAAAGAGCCCATTTGTGGCCCGCTTCATTAAAGCTTGCGACTCCATTCTTGTGGACATGGATGGAGTAACCAAGATTATAAGCATCGATGGCTGTATGGAGGACACAGATATCGGTACAAACTCCGACAAGGTGAAGGTCAGTAACCCCGCGTTCTCTAAGTTTCAAGTCCAAGTCTGTGCCTGCGAAAGCACTGTAACGGGTCTTATCCATGTAAAGGACGTTAGGCTTATGCTTATTCTCTTCATAAATTTGTTTCAGAGATCCGTACAACTCCCGTCCTTTCGTTCCCCTGATGTTATGGGGAGGAAAAAGCTCTGTCTCGGGATGGTAGGGATCTCCTTCTTCGTGAACGTCCACCCCGAACACGACAAGGTCTTCCTCATTTATGAATGTTTCCGTTACATAGTGAATGTCCTTTTCCAGAGCTTGAGCAGGTGGTCCACAGGTCAAAGCCCCATCATTTTTTACGAAGTCGTTCGTATAATCAATGATGATTAAAGCACGTTTCATTCTATTCCCTCCCGGTGTCTTTACACTTATCTTAACAGATGCAAAGCAGAAACGCGCCATTAATAGCCGGGAATATGCTTCGTGGACGTCACGTTTTTATTTACAGCCATGAACAATAGGGATCCAGAGATAACAAGGAGGGCACTTGTAACGAAAAATACCATAGAGAAGCCATAAGCCCCTGCAATCATTCCGCCCATAGCTGGACCGATGATATTCCCCAGAAAACGTATGCTCGTATTGTAACCCAGTACCTCGCCTTGCATAGCGACCGGAGCCTCTTGACGGATATAGGCGGTCCGGACAGGGATAATGCCCCCAATGGATACACCTAGTAAAAAGCGAAGAACAACCAGCTGCCAAATGTTCGTAACGAAGGCGGCAGGAAGGTAGACGATTCCTGCCATGAACAAAAGGAAAACGAGAATCTTCACATAGCCGAGTCGGTCAGCGATTTTCCCCCATTGCTTCGCCATCATCAAGTTCCCGAGCCCTGCAGCTGAGAAGGCGATTCCTGAGAAAAGGGCTAAATTTTCCGGCCCATGTAAATCACCGACGAATAACGAAAGAATGGGTTGAATACTGAAGTGGGCGATTTGCACAAACAATGAAACAATCATGACCATTAATAAGACAGGATGTTTAAAGATATGTGCAAGCACCTCTTTGGATTGATAGCTTGTTTTTTCATGGTCCCCTTCTTTTTTTATTCGTTGTTCATGAATGCCAAAGAAGACAATGAGCGCAGACAGGACGATTGTAATAGATACATATTGAAAAGTGGTCGCATAGCCAATAGAATCTGCAATCCATCCTCCCAGCATCGGCCCCATTAAACTTCCGGTAATGCTGCCGGTTTGCAAAGAACCGAGCACTTGACCGGCTATGTTTTTAGGCGTCTGGGTAGAAATTAATGCCTGGGACATGGGGATAAATCCTGTGAAGATTCCCATGAATAATCGTAGAAGAAAGAGCTGCCACACCGAGGTGACGAACCCCATAAGAAAAACGGAGAGCGCGAGACCGGTAGCAGAGATGATCAAAATATTCTTTCTTCCATATTTATCTCCAATTTTCCCCCAGATGGGCGAACATAGAAAAGCAGATACGAACGTGATGCCGAAAACCCAGCCAGACCACGTCTGGACATAAGACTCTGTATAATTTCCGAGTTCTTCTATATATAAGGATAAAAACGGCAGAACCATCGTAATACTTCCGGCGATAAAGAAATTGGCAAACCACATGATCCACAGGTTTCGTTTGGCCTGAGATTCGTTGGTAAGGATAATATCCCTTCTTCCTATTTATTTCGACACCCTAAATATATAACACAGTTTTATTAATAGGGGAACCGTAAATGACTTCATTCCAACAATTTTTCACATTTATAAGTTTTTTATTGTTAAGGAAGGGAATTCCAATTATATAGCCTCGTTGTTAACGGTTGCAAAACTTGTATATACAAATTATAATCAAAAGTAACTGATGTATATACAAGTTTTGCGTGCTTTCATGTAAGCGCTTGAGGAGGAGAAATTTATGTTTAAGAAGTTGTTTGGAAATAAAGAGACAGATTTAAGAGTGGCTTCACCACTAACTGGAAAGAAAGTAGCTTTGGAGGAAGTACCGGACCCGGTGTTCTCCCAGAAAATGATGGGGGAAGGGATTGCCGTGGAACCAAAGGACGGCGAAGTTCTCAGCCCTGTAGAAGGAACGATTGTTCAACTGTTCCCAACGAAGCATGCGGTAGGTTTGGAAACGAAAAGTGGTGCGGAAATTCTGATTCACATTGGTCTTGAAACCGTAGCTATGGATGGAGAAGGCTTCGAAGCTTTTGTCTCCCAAGGGGACAAGGTGAAAGTAGGAGATAAACTGATTTCCTTCGACTTGGATCTAGTAAAAGAAAAGGCAAAAAGTACAGTAACACCAATTATTGTCACGAACAGCGACGTCTTTGATGTGGAAGTGGCTGACGATGTCGACTTGGACGCTGGTTCTACCCCATTACTGATTGTGAAGAAAAAATAAAACACACGCCGGGAGGTAAAGAATATGGATCATAAAAAACAGGCGGAGCAGATTTTAGAAGCCATCGGCGGAAAGGAAAACTTGTCTGCTGCTACCCACTGTGTCACACGTCTGCGTTTGGCGTTACATGATGAAGGTATAGTGGATCAGGAAAAACTGAACAATATTGATGCTGTGAAAGGATCTTTTTCAACCAATGGTCAGTTTCAAATCGTTGTTGGACAAGGGACTGTTGATAAAGTTTATAAAGAGTTCGTAGCTCTTGCTGGTGTCGGTGAATCTTCTAAAGAAGAAGTGAAAGAGGCTTCCAAAGGAAACATGAACCCTCTTCAAAGAGCAATTAAAACGCTAGCTGATATTTTCATTCCGATTCTGCCAGCGATCGTAACCGCTGGTCTGCTGCTTGGTATCAATAATATTTTGACAGCGGAAGGAATCTTCTGGGACAAACAGTCCATCATTGATGTGTATCCACAGTGGTCGGGAATAGCGAACATGATCATTATTATAGCCAATACCGCCTTCGTGTTCTTACCCGGACTCATTGGTTGGTCAGCGGTTAAGAAGTTCGGGGGTAGTCCGATATTAGGTATTGTCATAGGACTCGTGCTTGTACACCCTGACCTATTGAACGCCTGGTCTTACGGTGATGCCGTAGCTGAAGGGTCTGTACCAACCTGGGACTTATTCGGGTTAACCGTTGAAAAAATCGGTTACCAGGGCCAAGTACTTCCTGTCCTTGTTGCTTCTTATTTATTGACGAAAATTGAACTGTTTTTACGTAACCGTATCCCTGATAACATACAACTATTGTTTGTCGGTCCGATTTCCTTGTTAGTGACAGGTTTCTTGACGTTCATCATCATTGGACCAATCACATTTGCGATTGGTAACTGGATCACAGATGGCCTTGTTGCTACTTTTGATACTTTCGCTTGGTTAGGCGGTCTTATTTACGGTGGTTTATATGGTGTGCTCGTCATCACTGGGATGCACCATACATTCCTTGCTGTTGATATTCAGCTGGTCGGGAGCACAGGAACAACATTCTTGTGGCCGATGCTTGCTCTATCCAACATTGCTCAAGGTTCCGCCGCATTCGCCATCTGGTTAGCTTCTAAAGATGATAAACTTAAAGGTTTGAGTGTTTCTTCCGGTATTTCTGCATGGTTAGGGATTACAGAACCAGCCTTATTCGGGGTGAACCTGCGCTTTAAGTATCCATTCATTATAGCGATCAGCTCTTCCGCCCTTGCAGGTCTCTATATCTCTGCACAAGGTGTATTGGCAAGTTCCATTGGAGTCGGTGGTGTACCGGGGATCTTCTCCATTGTTGCGGAGTACTGGCTTGACTTTACGATCGGTATGGTGATTGTCATTGTCCTTCCGCTTGTAGGAACGTATCTATATGCGAAGCGTAAAAAAGACGTATAAAAATTTCAAAACGGTGGTGCTACAATGATTGAACAACCTTGGTGGAAAAAAGCTGTCGTTTATCAAATTTATCCGAAAAGCTTTAATGACACGACAGGAAACGGTGTCGGTGATATTCAGGGAATTATACAGAAATTGGATTACTTGCATAAACTCGGGGTCGATGTCCTTTGGCTGACCCCGATGTATAAATCTCCTCAAAACGATAATGGATATGACATTAGTGACTACTACGATATCCATGATGAATACGGGACGATGCAGGACTTCGAAAAGCTTCTTGAAGAAACGCATAACCGTGGCATGAAGCTCATCATGGACATCGTTGTCAATCACACGTCTACGGAACACCAATGGTTCCAGGAGGCTAGAAAGTCCAAAGACAATCCTTATCGTGATTATTATATCTGGCGTGACCCAGTGAATGGGGAAGAGCCGACGAATTGGCAGTCTAAATTCGGGGGCAATGCGTGGAAGTACGATGAACAAACAGGGCAGTATTACTTGCACTTGTTCGACGTCACTCAAGCCGATTTAAACTGGGAAAACGAACAGATGCGTGAAGATATCTATGAAATGATGCGTTTCTGGGGTGAAAAAGGTGTGGATGGCTTCCGTCTCGATGTCATTAATCTGATTTCCAAAAATCAGGAGTTCCCGAATGACGATGGGAGTGTGGCACCTGGAGACGGGCGTAAGTACTATACAGATGGACCACGCGTGCATGAATTCATGCAGGAAATGAATCGTGAAGTTTTTAAACCTTATGATCTTATGACTGTCGGTGAAATGTCCTCGACGAGCATTGAACATTGTATAAAGTACACAGCTCCTGAGCGCGATGAACTGAGTATGACGTTCAACTTCCACCATCTTAAAGTGGATTATCCAAACGGTGAAAAATGGACAGTCGCTGATTTTAATTTCCATGAGTTAAAGCAGATCCTTTCGAAATGGCAGCGCGAAATGAATAAAGGAAATGGCTGGAACGCTTTATTCTGGTGCAACCACGACCAGCCTCGTGTATTGTCACGATTCGGGGATGATGAGAACTATCCGGAGAAATCCGGTAAAATGCTTGCTACTACCATCCATATGATGCAGGGGACTCCATACATTTATCAAGGAGAAGAATTTGGGATGACGAACCCTAAGTTCGAAAGCATTGAACGTTACCGGGATGTCGAATCCCTCAATATGTATGAAGAATTCAAAGCAAAAGGGTTCAGTGAAGAGGAAATTATCGAGATATTAAAACAGAAGTCTCGTGATAACTCTCGTACTCCTGTACAATGGAATGGGGAAGAAAATGCCGGCTTTACTGAAGGAACCCCTTGGATTGATGTAGCAGACAACTATAAAGAAATCAATGCAGAAGTGGTGATGAACAAAGAAGATTCCATCTTTAATCATTATCAGAAATTGATTGAATTACGTAAGTCTCACGACATCATCACCCACGGTGATTACCGTTTGTTGACACCAGACCACGATCACGTATTTGCTTATCTTCGTGAATGGAATGGAGAATATTTGCTTGTTGTGAATAACTTCTATGGCAAAGAAACGATATTCACATTACCAGAGGACGTCCAGTTCTCTAGTAAGGCGGACATCCTTTTAAGCAACTATGATGATTCTATAGTGGATGACCAAGAAATCAACCTTCGCCCATACGAGTCGGTCGTTTATCATCTTACCGATCAATAGGTGAGGGGGCGCAACATGAAGAATAAATACGTTGAAATTTATCATAAACTGGTCAAAGATATTCACAAAGGCGATTACAGAGCAGGGGACACTCTCCCTTCTGAACATGACCTGTGTGCACGATTCGAGACATCCAGGGAGACGATTCGGAAAGCTTTAAACCTACTTTCCCAAAATGGTTATATTCAGAAAGTACGAGGAAAAGGGTCTGTTGTTCTTGACCGTGATAAATTCGAGTTCCCTGTATCCGGTTTGACGAGTTTTAAGGAGCTCTCTGAGCGATTGGGGCAAAGTTTCCAAACGCATGTGCATGAGCTTACTCTTGTAAAAGAGGATGAAGTTTGCCGGCAGCTTAATTGCAGGGAAGGTTCTCATCTTTGGAAAGTGGTTCGTTCAAGGGAAATTGGCGGCGAGCGTATCATATTAGATCGAGACTTTCTGAGACAGGATCTTGTGCATGACCTTACCAAAGAAATTGCTCAAACATCGCTCTATCATTATATAGAAAATGAATTGGGTCTTGATATCAGCTTTGCGAAGAAGGAAATCGTCGTCGAACCGGTAACGGCTGAAGATGAAGAATTTCTGGATTTGAATGGGCATGATCAAGTTGTGGTCATCCGCAGTTATGTCTATTTAGGAGATACGACGGCCCTTCAATTTACAGAATCCAGACACAGACCAGATAAATTTCAATTCGTCGATTTTGCACGGAGAACAAAGGTATAAGGGAAAGGGGGACCAGGTGGTGGTCCCTCTTTGTTTTTTTATCGTTACACGTTAAAATGAAAATAATCGAATAGTAAGGACGAGGTGGGTAAATTGTTCGTAATTGGAGCAACAAAAAAATTACAAAACGAAATCGGTCAACCGATTGAAAAGGTAGAAGAATATACGGAGGTACCCGAGATATACCAATGGCATGCAAACATCGTCACGATTAATCGAAGAAAATGTCTCTTGCTTATGAACAATGCAACAGGCCTGAATTTGACGTTGTTCGGGTTGAGAAAGCAGCAATTTGAACATCTCGACAATGTCATTAAAGGCTCACTAAAGCAATTGTTTCAACTGTTAGGGATAGAGAAAAAAATTGCCGACCAAATGCTGGATGCAACTGATGAAATCGTTTATACAAAAACCACAAGCCGGAAAGTTCTCGGCATGTTGAATGAGATTAAATTCTTCTCAGAGGATAAGGTAGCAGGTAAAGCTTATGAAGATATAGATGCTGCTGAAATCAATGAATTTAATAATAAAGAACTTGTATTTTCTAATTTGGATCAAATTACTCCTTATAAAGAATTTATTCGTTACTTCGAAAAGCAGTAGTGCTCAGGCGCTGCTGCTTTTTTCAAAAACTTTCATTCATATATTTTACATGCGTTTCGTGTAAGGAGGATTTTATATCTTATGTGGATAATAATAGGGAGGGGGTATGTTTCTTTTATACACATGAGGGTATATTACATAACAAGGATTTCATAAAATGGAGGGTTATCAAATGTTTTTTAAATCTTTTTTTGATGAAGAGTTAGCACAAATGTCTTACATGATTGGATGTCAAAAGACAGGGGAGGCCATGATCATCGATCCAGCCCGGAACCTATCTCCTTATTATGAAACGGCTGAAAAAGAAGGGTTCCATCTGTCTGCAGCTGCTGAAACTCATATTCACGCAGATTTCCTCTCAGGTGCAAGAGAACTGGCAAATGAAAAGGAATTAAGGTTGTACCTTTCCGATGAAGGTGATGATGATTGGAAGTATCAGTACCTGAACGAAATCAACCACACACTTGTAAAAGATGGCGATGAAATTTATGTAGGGAATGTTAGACTCGATGTGATCCACACCCCTGGACACACCCCTGAAAGTCTTTCTTTCTTATTGACGGATGAAGGGGGAGGTTCCTCTGTACCTATGGGAATCTTTACAGGGGACTTTGTCTTCGTTGGTGATGTAGGGCGTCCGGATTTACTTGAAAAAGCGGCTGGGGCAGAAGGAACGGCCAGTAAGGGAGCGGCGGAAATGTATCAGTCCGTTCAACGCTTCAAAGAACTTCCTGATTACGTACAAGTATGGCCGGGACACGGGGCAGGTAGTGCCTGCGGAAAGTCATTAGGAGCCGTCCCTTCTTCCACGATAGGCTATGAAAAAGAAAACAACTGGGCGTTAAAACACACCGATGAAAAAGCATTTACCGAAGAATTACTGGATGGTCAACCTGAACCACCGAAATATTTCGCTATGATGAAAAAACTAAACAAAGAAGGTCCGTCTCTTCAAAAGGGAAGAGAGGTAACGGAAATTTCAATTTCAGATATGGGCCGATACATGTCTGATGAATATATGGTGGTGGATACAAGACCATCCTCTGAATTTTCAAATGGTCATCTAAAAGGAACCATCAACATTCCATTTAATCGATCCTTTACCAATTGGGCAGGTTGGTTAATTGAATATGATCAAAAGATCGTAGTGATCGCATCTAAAGAATCCATCCCGGGAATTAAGCGATCCTTAGAATCAATCGGGTTGGATGACCTTGTTGGTTATGTAGAGGAAGCAGAAATCAATGGTTATGGTGGTTTAGAAACGTACACAAGCATTACACCAGAAGAGCTCGAAAATAAATTCAGAGGACACGAAGATTATGTCATCATCGATGTAAGAAATGACAGCGAATGGGACGATGACCATATCGAAGAAGCCCAGCACATCATGCTTGGGAAGCTAAAAGAAAGTATGGAAGATGTGCCTTCCGATAAAACACCGATTGTCCATTGTCAGTCCGGCATGAGATCAGCGATCGCCGCAAGTTTATTACAGGCTTATGGATATAAGGATGTGTTGAACTTGAAAGGCGGGTTCTCAGCCTGGAAAGAGCATAAAGAAAAAGTGAACGCCTAATTACGCCAAAACCTGCCCAGACATGAAGGGCAGGTTTTTTAGGCAAAAAAAGACCTCTACCATAAAGATAGAGGCAAAAGTTTGTATAGGTATAGGATTAGGGGAGGTGTTAATTATATAAAAATTGAATTAACACACAAAATTAAAAAACTTAAAACTAAAAAACAATGTTACAAAATTTAAATTTGATCCACAACTAGTGGGCGAGGATGTGATTCCTCAGCAGTATCAACGTAATCAACACCTGCTGCAAAAGATAAAATAGCAGTTAGTATAGCAATTATACCAATTAATTTCTTCATAGTAACATTCCTCCTAAGTTAGAGTATTTATTTAATAAATCAATTGCTAACCTTAAATATTTTGATGACTTTTTATAACTTCTCTCAGATTCTAAAAGCTCAGATACTATTAAGCAGTACCTAATAACAAAACGATGTTGTTTTTTTTCTAGAAAATGAGGAATTGCAACACTTTCTAAATATTGAGCCGCACCTTCATCCTTGTTTATTAACATGGTATAGATGTTTAGGTGGATATACGCAGTCATTGTATCCTTTGGTGAAGACTCTAAATAGGATAAACCCTTTTTAATCCATGTATTACAATCTTCGTAACGATCTAATTTGTATGTTTCTAATACCAAACAATAAATTGTCTCGAAGATTTCATGAACTGACCCCATATCAGATTTATATGAAAGGCTTTTTTTATAATTCATAAGTGCTGCTTGATAGTTTCCGCGTCTTGATTCAATAACTCCGATATTGTGATAAACCAAACCTAACTGATAGTAGTCTTGGGTTTGAGTCGCTATTTTACTAACTAAATGATAGTTTTCAAGTGCTTTTCCATAATTTTTTAATCTACCATAATTAATTCCTAATAGAATGTGACAGTCAGCACTTTTTATTAAGTTATATTGCTGTTGATAGATTGCTAGGGCTTGATCAGCATTGAAAATTGATGCTGATATATTATTCGATTGGCTTGCACTGAGTGATAGAAGATAGTATAAATCACTTTCTTCCCAACCTTCTAAATCAATTGATGCGCTGTAATTCTTAGCTTCCATCAACTTTAGATAGGAATCTTCATAGTCTCCACGGTAATAACTGACCAGGCCTGAACTTAAATGGAAATAATACTCCATCTCCTCATCAAATGTATCCTCATGCTGACGAATATTTTTCCATACTTCGTAAGCCTCCTCCACCTCGTTTTCTAACAGCAGATGGCGAATGCGAAACAGCTCGAAAAATATATACAAATGATGATTATTCAGCGTATCTTTTTGTTGTTTGAGTTTTTCTTTTAATTCCCTGGCCTCTTCGATCCGCTTGAAGACGATCATCTCATACCATTCCTTCAACTTTTCCTTGGAAGGATGGTGATAAGAATTGTCGTGGAAATCGAGTCCTAAACGTTCGTAGAGGTGTTCAAGTACCTCGAACGCGGGAACGGTTTGATCGTTCTCAATCTTAGACAAATACGCCGGCGAGATTATTCCATCTGCGAGCTGGTTCTGTGTTAGACCCTGCTTCACGCGATGAAATCGAAGCACTTTACCATATTCCATTTTTTCTCACACCTAGTTGATCAACTGTTGATTTTTCAGAGTGTTTGCTCTTTCAAATCTATATTTAGAATACATGTTCGTTCTGGGATTTTCAACAAAATTCACTAGTTTCCCAAGTCGGGAAAATTTTGTGGCTTTAAGGGGACTTTGGAAGGGGGACTTTCATAGATTACCATTTAATGGCTGTTATGGATTTTTATAAAGGAACTTTTTGGAACCTATGAGTAATCATACAACAATAAGGGTATAAAAGGTATAGGAAATTTATAAAAAGTTTCATCAGGACCGTCATCAACTACAAGTGAGAAGGAGGAATAAATGTGGGATATAATGTCACACAAAAGTTAATTAAGGATCACTTGGTAGAGGGGGAGATGAACCCTGGATCGGAAATTGGATTGAAAATTGATCAAACGCTTACACAGGATGCGACCGGTACTATGGTTATGCTCGAACTGGAAGCGATGGGGATTGATCGGGCGAAAACGGAAGCTTCCGCGCAATATGTGGATCATAACTTAATCCAGGAAGATAGTAAGAATCCGGATGATCACCTGTTCCTTGAGAGTGCCGCGAAGCGATTCGGACTGCATTTCAGCAGGCCGGGAAATGGTGTGAGTCACCCTGTTCATATGCAGCGATTAGCGAAGCCGGGGAAGACATTACTAGGTTCGGACAGTCATACATGCGCGAATGGCTGCATGGGAATGCTTGCTATGGGTGCTGGCGGAATTGATGTAGCTATGGCTATTGCGGGTGAACCTTTTTACGTGAAAATGCCGAAAGTTTGGGGAGTGAAAGTAACAGGAGAGCTCCCGGACTGGGTCAGTGCAAAAGATGCCATTTTAGAAATGCTGAAAAGACATGGGGTGAAAGGTGGCGTCAACCATGTCTTTGAATATTATGGTCCTGGTTTGAAAAACTTGACAGCCATGGATCGTCATGTGATTGCAAACATGGGAGCTGAGCTTGGAGCCACGGGCACGGTTTTTCCATCAGACGAAGAAACGAAGCGTTTTATGAAGCTTCAAGGACGAGAAGATGAGTGGATGGAACTAGTTGCAGATGATGATGCGACGTATGATGTTCATGATGAGCTCGATCTGTCTGCATTGGGGCCAATGGTTGCCAAGCCATCCAGCCCGGGTAATGTTGTTCCTGTAGAGGAAGTAGAAGGAGAACCGATTTACCAATCATATATCGGTTCGTCAGCGAACCCTGGGTATCGGGATTTTGCGATTGCTTCGAAAATTGTAGAAGGACGGCACATTGCAGATGGGGTATCTTTTGACTTGAATCCTACTTCACGTCAAATGCTCATCGACTTGTCTCAGGAAGGTCATATTGCTAATTTCCTTCAAGCAGGAGGACGATTGCACCAGGCCGGTTGTAACGGTTGTATAGGAATGGGGCAGGCACCAGCGACGGGCAGGAACAGTTTACGTACCACCCCAAGGAACTTCCCGGGACGATCAGGGACAAAAGAGGATAGTGTATTTTTATCCAGTCCTGAAACGGCTGCCGTTTCAGCTCTGACAGGGAAAATTACGGACCCAAGAAAGTCAGGCTTCGATTTTCCAAAGGTGAAGGATTTGGAAAAACCAACGGTGGACACACGATTACTTGATGAACCTTTACCTTTTGAGGAAGCGAAGGATGTAGAATTAGTCAAAGGTCCGAATGTAGCTTCCATCCCAGAGATGGGTGAACTCCCTGATGACATGGAACTACCGATCTTATTGAAGATGGGGAACGATATCTCCACCGATGAAATTCTAGCAGGTGGTGCACGGGTGCTTCCTTATCGAAGCAACTTACCGGAAATCAGTAAATTCACGTTCGAAATAGTTGATGAAACGTACTATGATCGAGCAATGGAATCAAGAGAGGACGGTGGTCACGCTGTTGTCGCCGGTGCAAACTACGGGCAGGGATCCAGTCGTGAGCATGCGGCTCTTGCACCTAAATATCTTGGTTTGAAAGTTGCTATTGTCGAAGACTTTGCACGTATCCACTGGCAGAATCTTGCCAACTTTGGAGTATTGCCATTGACCTTTACTGATCCTTCCGACCTCAATGACTTAGAGCAAGGAGACGTCCTTGTGTTCAAAGGTCTGAGGGATAAGATCAAGCAGTCTTCTCAAGTGGAAGTTGAAGTGAAAGGAAAAGATAAAACTCTCAAGCTTGAGCATGCCCTGTCTGATCGGCAGATTGAAATCATGCAAATGGGCGGTTTAATCAACTGGGTGAAAAATAGATTAGAATCATAAGAAAACTCCGGCTGGGTTTATCCCGCCGGAGTTTTTAATATATCTATTTATGATTGTGATGTGTCCAGTGGAGTCAGGCTTTCTTCAATTTCCTGACGCTTGTGTTCCAGGAAAGGGGGAAGAGAGAGACTCTCTCCAAGATGATCTTCTTCCTCATCTGTAGCGAATCCAGGTCCATCTGTAGCCAGTTCAAAAAGGATGTGATTGGCTTCCCGGAAATAAAGGGATTTGAAATAATAGCGATCCACAAGTCCTGAGTTAGGATAACCTGCGGCTTGGATGACCTCCTGCCATTTCTGTAGTTCGTCTTCATCATTTACACGGAACGCTACATGGTGAACGCTTCCGCGACCGGGTTTTTCGGGCTGTCCATCAGGCTTTTCTTGCACATGAACTTCTGCACCTGTTCCTCCTTCACCGGTTTCATAAACCACCCATTGTTCATAGGATCCTTTTTTTCGAAAACCCAGGATGTCAGTAAGGACTTTTTCTGTTTTAGCTGCTTCGTTCACAGTAAGATGAATGGGTCCAAGTCCGATAACACCGTATTCCTGAGGTACGGAAGAATGTTCCCATGGATGGCCGGCTTCCACTCCGCTATTGTTCTCATCAGATATGAGAATCAATCGTTGTCCTTCAGGGTCTCGGAAAGAGAGGGTCTTTCGGCCAAGTCTTTCTTTTATATCCTCTTGTTCAACGGAATATTCTTCAAAGCGTTCCTTCCAATACTCTAGAGCTTCATCATTTTTTACACGAAGTGATGTAGTGGAGATGCTTCGTGTTCCAGGATACGTGTGACCTGCTCGATGAATTTCGAAAAAAGTTAAGTCTGTGCCCGGGCTCCCTTTCTCATCCGCATAGAAAAGATGGTACATTGATGGTGAATCTTGGTTTACTGTCTTTTTGACTAAGCGCATGCCCATAATATTCGTATAAAAATCATAATTGTTTTTTGCATTGGCGGTTATCGCTGAAACGTGATGAATGCCCTTCAGTTGCATGGTCATTCCTCCTTATGTTCAATTATCTTGAATTCAAGATAATTATATAATCATTACATAAAACTGTCAAAGCTTCTGTTTTACGCTTTTCTTTCAAAAGGGAATATTCTTGTTTCCAGGGATTTTGAGAAATAAGTAATCGGCTTGGCTTCTATAACAGAAGGGGGAAGGAAATCTACCAGTTGATTGATTTGAATATCTGCTTCCGCCTTTTGCAGCCTCCAATTTTTATGGAGAATAGGGCCTTTGTAAACCTTAGAATGGCCTTTCATCACCCACAAGGCATATCTTTCTGTTAACCAATATAAAAGAGAGCCAGGTTGCGCGTGGATCGGTTCTGATACCGTATGAAAGCTTGCGTGAAAATGAGATTCAGGATATCCTCCATGAATGCGTCTGCTGCTGAATTGATATCCCGTCTCTGTTTGGTCCAGTCTCATTTTTGCATGAACATAAGGCAGTCCAAACAGCGTGCGCGCTATAAATACTCCAAGCGGATGATCGGCATCCAGAGTGATGAAATAAACTCCTGGTTCTCCATTGAACGTCACGTATGTACGGACATTTAATTCAAGAAGTTGATTTCCGAATGGGAGAGAGGGGAGGGCGCGAAAGCGGATATTTTGCATGCGGAAGGGAACGATGGCAATCCAGGCAGAATTGTCGTATTCGTCGATTGTAAAAGCAGTCGGAATGAAAGGGCGTAATACTTCTGCAGGTACAGGCCAATGCATGAAAATCAGATCATTCCACTCTTGATGCATAATCCAATGATTTCGTTCCATGTGTATCACCTCTGTCATGGTTTACCATTGAATCATACATCTCTATGTGGTGATGGGGAAGAAGTCATTCTATATGTTGTTGTTAAGTTTTTTTAGTTTCTCTCTCTTAGTAATTTCTTCTTTTAACAAGCAGATAAACTCCTCTTCCAGTTTTAATTCTAAGGCTTTTTGAAGTGAATCTTTCAGCAGTAATGAAGAGAGCTTTTCGATAATCATGTTTTTTCCCCTTACAGGAACGGTTTCTGTCCTTCCATTGAAACACTTGCTGTTCCTATGACATTATTATTGGAATCATAGATCGGTTTACAAAAAATATCATAGTCAATCGCTCCATCGGAAAGCTTGAATGATACCACTTTTCTTACTGGTTTCTTTTCTAAAACCACTGTTTTCTTTATGTCTAATAGTTTAGTTGAGGTTTCATCCTTAAAGATTTCATCCAACCTTTTCCCAATAACTTTTTTCAGCATAAAGTTAGAATGGTTATTAAAAAGCCAAGTATAGCGATGTTCTAAATCGCAATGAGCAATCGTAATCGGGGACCCTGTGAGTGCTGTTTCGAAGGGGTCACTCAACTGCTCAGAAAAGAAAAGTGAAGGGTTAATATGTAGATGGTAAGCAATACGAGAAGCGACTGTCATGCTGGGATTGCGCGTGCCATTTTCAATTTGAGCATAATAGGCACGATCAATATGCGCTCCTGATGCGACTTCCTGTTGAGTTAATTGTTGTTCTTTTCTTAATTGGATTAGCCATCTCCTCATTTTTTTCACATCCCGATTTCTTTTTCATATAACTAGTTCGATTTTCTTAGCGATATTCCTTGTGGCAGATTGCAACACAGCCATGGAACAGATCCTCACCTATTCTCTTTTTTGCCCTGGCATTCTATCAAAAATATAAAAAAAATCCTATTACCTAGTAAGAATTTGTTATAATCAATCAGTCCGCGATAAACATAACATTCACACAGAAAAAGAACATCGGGAGGAGGCAGTCAATGACTTGGGAAATATTGAACATACTAGCCGTTTCAGCCTTTGCTTTTAGTGGAGCGATTGTAGCTTTAAATGAGAGGTATGATATTTTTGGAACCTTTATTCTTGGTATTGCGACACCATTTGCTGGAGGGATCATCAGGAATATTGCCTTGGATGTACCTGTCGTCCACGTATGGGAACAAGGTTACCTTTTTTATGTAGCTCTCGGTACAATTGCCATTGTTTACTTCTTCCCTAAGACGTGGGTCATGACCTGGGACCGGTGGAACATATACCCCGATGCCGTCGGCTTGTCTGCTTTTGCTCTTCAAGGTGCGTCTTTTGCAATAGAAAATGATTTTCCTCTTGGAGGAATTATATTCGCTGCTATCCTGACTGGTGTCGGGGGAGGGGTGACAAGGGATGTCCTTGCTCAGCGGCGTCCTATGGTCATGCACCAGGAAATTTACGCCGTTTGGGCATTGATGGCAGGGCTCCTTATAGGGCTGGGGTGGATTGATATTGGAAGCGCCTGGCAAACTTATATGATTTTCCTTCTCGTCATCATCTGCCGTGTCGCCTCCTTCCATCTTGGCTGGCATTTACGTTTCAGAGACCTATACCGCCTGTAAAGCATTGAAGTATATCCTAAGTGAAATGGCAGGATTGTGTAAGATTCAGTTTCGAGATGTTTTCGGGGGGCGTTTGCCATAATGGGAGTCAGGGGTGGCTGGGAAGCTACTCGTCCAGCTCCATCGTCCAGACACTCGCGTCATAAGCAGAACAGCAAAGGCCAGTCGTGTCTACCAGGGCGATTCCGCATTTGAACACTTTCCTGTGGGGGAATGGTGAGCTTCCTCGGACTACGTCCTGCGGGATCTCGCCGATCTCCTTTCTCCCACGGGAGTCTCGCAGCTTCCCAGCCACCCCATACGATAAAATTGAGAAACGAACCGCTTTTATCAGTATGAGTGTCTTTCACAAACCCTGAATCTATAGTGGTAAAGCGCTGTATAACAGGCTTTATCATTCCAAATGCGATTGGGGAATACATGTTGCTTCACTTTCCTGGAAGTGGTTTCGAGATACTTATGCGGCAAAGGGGCGGAGGGGAATGGCGAGACTCCTGCGGAAAGCGAGCTATTCCCCGTAGCCCCCATCCACTCAACAGAAGTCTTGAAACTGAGTCTTCAAGAAAAGAGAGCTATAGTGAAAGAAGGATATAAAAAAGCACTCAGAGTTTGGGAACTCTGAGTGCTTTGTTTTAGTAGCGGAATAAGTCTCCTGAGAGATAACGTTCCCCGGTGTCGGGAGCGATACATACGATTACTTCTCCCGGCTTTTTCTTTTTGGCGACCTGAATGGCAGCCCAGCAGGCGGCTCCACAGGAAGTGCCTAGGAGCAAGCCCTCTTCACGAGCAAGCCTGCGAGTGATTTCATAGGCATCTTCATCTGTCACTTGGAAAATCTCGTCATACACTTCCTGATTCAAGATGGAAGGAACGAAACCTGGGCTTGTCCCTACAAGCTTATGCTTCCCTGGCTTTCCACCGGAAAGTACAGGGGAACCCGCGGGTTCTGCTACATGGATGGTCAAATCCTCGTAACGCTTTTTCAGCTCTTCCCCTGTACCTGTTATGGTACCGCCTGTCCCAGCAGTAGATACGAAAGCGGATAGAGGTTTACCGAGTTCCTCCATAGCTTCTATAATTTCTGCAGCCGTTGTATGACGGTGGGCGTCTGGGTTAGCCATGTTTTCAAACTGCATAGGCATAAAGCTTCCTTCAATTTCGTTAACCAGTTCTTTCGCTTTTGCGATAGCTCCTGGCATTTTTTCATCCCCAGGTGTGAGAACGATCTCCGCCCCGTAGGCTTTCAATAAGTTAATCCGTTCTTGAGTCATCGTATCCGGCATGACAAGAATGGCTTTGTAGCCTCTTGCAGCAGCGTTCATTGCAATTCCGATGCCTGTATTTCCGCTGGTCGGTTCAATGATCGTTGCCCCTTTTTTAAGGTGTCCATCCTTCTCAGCCTGTTCCATCATATTGAAAGCAGCGCGGTCTTTGACACTTCCACTTGGATTGTATTTTTCCAGCTTCATATAAATATCGGCTCCGCCTTCAGGAGCAATACGATTCAGCTTCACTAAGGGTGTATCTCCGATGAGATCGGCTATATTGTTAACGACACGCATATTTGTCACTTCCTTATCGTTGGGAATGATAGTCCAATTTTATCATAGTAGGAGGTGTGCATTCATCTGCTTTGCTTATTACTGCATATGATCGTTCACAACTCGTTGAGCGAATTGGAAAGTATTGCTTGGTACGGCAATTTTAAAAGCCAGTTGATTGGAATTTAAATTGAAGCGGTCGACCTTCACATTAAAGTTACTTGCCGTGTCCATTTGAGTGACAGCAACATAAATATTTTCTTCATTTGGATTTACTATGACCCATTCTGGTAAGTTGTAGTTGTCTTTCACAAATTCCAATACCTTTTTATTTGGGAGAGGGAGTTTCCCTAAGGAGATTTTCTCTTGTCTTAGAATGAGGTCTCCATTTTTCTGCACTTCAGGATGCAGCTCAACATTAATCGGGATGACCTGATCGAAGGCCTTGATGTTCCCTGATAACGTAACGTTTCGATCTAAGGAGATCGAATAGTCGAAAACTGTCTGGGTTGAGAGTTCTGAGAGGTATTCATTGGCGAGCTGCTCCATATTTTCTTTTGTAGAAACGATGGTGAACTCTGCATCCGGGCTTTCTTTCTCCTGATCCACATTTACGATGGTATAAGAGCTTGGTAAGAAAACTAAAGCGACAAGCCAAATGACAATCCCCATATTAATTAAAGCCAAAAGCCAAAAGGATGTTCTCCATTTATTATTCAACAATAGTCGTTTCATCTTATACATTCCACCTGTTATTGTTCGATGTCTTCTCTAATGTATTGTAACACGCGCTCAGCCATCTTCTTATAACCTCTTTCGTTCGGATGGAAAAGGTCTTCTTCCCAAAGGAGTTCTTCTTCGTTTCCTTCAAACAGGTCCCGGATAGGGATGAAGGTGGCTTGTTCGTAATCGTCAGTTACTCGACGACTGATCTCATTCCAATCTCCCATAATTTTCCCAAGTTCAGGAATGTTCGTGAAGTATTGGTTGAAAGGGTTATAGAGCCCCACCAGGTACACCGGTGCATCTGGGTTCAATTCCTGGATCCGACTGAATATGTCGCGCATCCGGTTTTCATACCCATCTTGTTCCTCAACAAAGTCCTGATAATTCAAGTTTGTAAAGTTATTCTTCACCACTTTCATAACATCGTTCGCCCCTATGGTAATCAGAATCAAGTCCGCTTCTCGCAGGGAATTGGCAATTTCTTCGTCTTCCATCCGTTCCAGCATCTGGTCTGTCCGATTTCCACGTTTTCCGTAGTTTGTTATATTCAGGGTTTCTGTATTCGGGTTGGCATTGAATGTTTCTTCAAGAATTCCAATATATCCACCGTTTTCCGTGGAGTCTCCAACCCCTTGTGTCAAAGAGTCACCAATTGCTACGATGTCCAGGTCATCTTTAATAAAAACATCCCGGGCACTTTCAATCACACTAGTAAAGACCTCACGTAATCCTTCACTAAGTTTCCCTTCTTCTGCTTCACTTTCCTGTTCATCTTCTTCGGCTTCTCGTTGTTCTTCTTGAGCGGGGATGGTTTCCGCGGTGTTCTGTGAGTCTTTCGATTCAGTCGACGGTTCTTCTTCCGGGGTATATATAAAAGCTGCTATGATAAAAAAGGCGATCAAGAAGGAGAGTGCGACGGCTGCCATCCATCTCCATTTTTTCAAGGCTGAATCCCTCCTGAAGGGTAATCTCACTTCTATTATATGTGCTTCCCATCTAATGGGAAATGAAAAGTTTTAACCACAATTATATCATGGTCCTATACAATAGACATACGGAAAAGAGTGTAAGAAGATGAGGGTAAGAAAATAAAACCGCTAAGCAGGAGGGGAATCGATGGACACACAAATGACGATTTCCGTTCGAGACCTTGTCTCCTATGTGTACAGGACGGGGAGTATTGACGAACGTTTTCAAACGAATACAGCGCTTGTAGAAGGAACGGCCATCCATCAAGAAGTTCAGAAGAAATATAAAGAAAAGGACGAATCCGAAGTATTCCTGGAATATGAGTTTGATCAAGAAGGTGTAAACCTTAAGGTTCAAGGGCGGTGCGATGGATTATTGGACACGGAAGAAGGCCCGGTGATTGATGAAATCAAATCCACTTCAAGGGATCTTGATGAAATTGATGATACCACTTATCCCCTTTATTGGGCTCAAGCCAAAGGATATGCCTTTATCTATGCAGCACAAGAAAAGCTTCCCAATATCCAGGTGCAGTTGACGTATGTGCAGAAAAGAACAAAAGACAAAAAGCAGATCCTACGTACGTTTACATACGAGGAATTGCATCAATTCATGGAAGAAACAGTAAGAGAATACGCATCATATGCGCGGATTCTTCTTCACATACGAGAGCAAAAAGAAAAGACAGTCCCTGATTTGAACTTTCCATTTCCTAGTTATCGTGACGGTCAGCGAAAATTGGCAGGAAGTGTTTACCGCACAATGGAGGAAAAGAGAAATCTGTTTGCTCAAGCTCCGACAGGGATTGGAAAGACGATATCCACACTTTTTCCAGCTATTAAAGCCTTACAGTTGGATGGTTTGGAGAGAATTTATTATTTAACGGCAAAGACAATAACAAGAGCGACGGCAGAAGAAGCTTTACTGAAGATGGGGGAGACAGGACTGAAGCTCCGATCGGTTACATTGACAGCAAAAGATAAAATCTGTTTTCAGGAAGAAACGATATGCCAGCCGGACTACTGCGAATTTGCTGACGGTTACTATGACAGGATTAATGGGGCCATTGTCGATATTCTCCTCCACGAAACACAAATGACACGTGCGGTTATTGAATCCTATGCAAGGAAACATAAAGTTTGCCCTTTTGAATTTTCACTGGACCTTACTGATGTGTCTGATGTGATCATCGGTGACTACAATTACATCTTCGACCCTCGGGTTTCATTGAAGCGGCTGATGCCTGATCGAAAGAAAAAAACAGCGCTGCTCGTGGATGAAAGCCATAACCTTGTCGAGCGTGCTCGCGAGATGTATTCGGCCTCCATTGCCAAGCAATCCTATGAAAGCGTTGCGGCTGAATGGGAGGGGGGAGAAGATCTTTTAGTTAAAGTGGCTGAGGCGATTGGAAAAGATTTAGAGCGTTTTTATTCTCCAACGAAGGAATTCATCCAACTGGAGCAGGTGCCGGGAGAGTTGGAAGAAAACATAGAACGCTTCCTGTCAGAGGCAGAATCGCTTTTGCAAGAGAATACGGAAGGGGAAAGATCTGAACGGCTGGTGGATGTATATTTTCAGTCTCAGAGGTTTTTGAAAATACTCGAATATGTGGATGAACACTATCGTTTGTTGGGGGAGAGTACGAGAGAGGGAGATTTCGTATTGAAGCTGTTTTGTCTCGATCCATCACATGTCCTGCGTGAAACGACGAAAACGTTCAGGTCAGGAGTGTTTTTTTCAGCGACTCTTTCCCCGTTTGCTTATTATAAAGAGATGCTTGGGGGAACCAAAGACGATTATATCTTACATTTACCTTCCCCTTACGACTCTTCGCAAATTGAGGTAATGATCACTCCTTTGTCTACGAGGTATAAGAGCAGGGAGAAGACGGTTGGTGAACTGACTAAACGCCTTAATGATCAGGTCGAACTTCATGAAGGGAATCACCTTTTCTTTTTCCCCTCCTATCACTATATGGAAATGGTCTATCGTGAATTCAAGAACGTCTCTTCTGTGGATGCGGTCATGCAGGAG
Source organism: Halobacillus sp. HZG1 (assembly GCF_035818575.1). Taxonomy (NCBI): domain Bacteria; kingdom Bacillati; phylum Bacillota; class Bacilli; order Caryophanales; family Bacillaceae; genus Halobacillus; species Halobacillus sp. HZG1. The sequence goes on along the minus strand of NZ_JAYLVQ010000063.1, from coordinate 64,680 downwards.
CGGGGAATGGATGAAGAAAGAAGAGAAGATTTTCTTGCTCAATTCGAGGAAGGTGGGAGACTCGTCGGTTTCGCTGTGCTGGGAGGAATATTCTCAGAAGGTGTAGATCTCCGTGGAGATCGTTTGAACGGTGTAGCGGTGGTAGGTATAGGGCTTGCTCCTAGAAGTTTTGAAAAGGAATTGATCAAAGATTACTTTAATCAAAAAGGAAGAAACGGTTATGATTACGCCTATGTTTATCCGGGTATGAACAAGGTGTTGCAGGCAGGTGGACGGTTGATCCGTTCAGAAGAAGATCACGGATCGATCCAACTTGTCGATGACCGCTTTCTTTCGAGGAAATATTTGCAGCTTCTTCCTGATGATTGGGGAAATTATCGAATTCTTAAATGATTTGATTTCCCAGGAAATATTGTGCCGGAAAATGAGAGGGGAGGTGGAGAAGAGTCAAATCTTCTCCATAATATCATGGCAGAAATCATGGACTTTTGAACGACTGGAACTCGATATCCCATAAATGTCATACACGGTTTGGTCAACGATAGTCTGCCAATCGTTGGTAGGGAAAGAGGGATCTTCTTTCTTCTTTTCAACGATACTCCGCGCTGTTTCAATCATTACCTGCTTTTGGAAAGGATCAGGTTCTATGTAGGGGATCTTCTTGATGTAGCCTGACGTGATCATATTGGTGCGGTTGAGGACTTTTCTTACCATGTATTTGATCAACTTACTATTTAACAGCCCGAGAAAATAGTATAAATCTCCCTCATGTTCTGGAAAAAGGTTAGCGTTCACACCGAACAAGGAACCCTCCGGAAGTAAGGCAGCTGAGAAGTCGACTCCCATGGAAGAGCAGGTAATCCCTCTTTTATAGAAATAGGCCCGGTTCCGTACCGTGAAGTTCCCCTCTCTCTCTACATAGGCCGGCCAATCCTGATGGATGTAGTATTTTGGTTCATAGTACCAAGCATCTTTTCTCCCGCCATTCTTATAAAAAGGGATCCAGTCAGGAGGAACAGGCCCCTCCTCGAATGTTCGCAAGAAAGATTGATCATCGCCGGTAGATATGCCTGTCCCCCCTTTAAGGACACTTCCCAGCGGCTCATAAGAAGCCTCGAAATGCCTCAGGATATCTTCAGGGACATTGATCGCAAAGTTATATGAGGGCATCTGCCAAAATGTTTGCTGTGATAGAAACTGGACCGTGTCCTCTGGTGGATGGTCGTAGTCCTGGACTTTTAAGCGATCGATCAACCTCATTTGTTCGGAGGCGGGTCTTTCGCTGTTTCTTTTCTTAAGCGTAATGATAGCTGTACGTACATCAGCTTTCCCTTTATGAAAAAGGCGTCTGGGAGCAAGCACGATTTCTTTAATTTCGGTTTCTTTAAGTAGGAATTCACGAAAGTTTTTGTAGTAGATGTTGGTGAGAAAGGAGTCTTGTACAATCATTGTCATCACTCCGCCTGGCTTTAGACATTGTATGCTTTTGTGAATGAAGAGGGAGTATAAGTTATGAATGCCGATTTTACCAAACTCGCGTTGAATTCTTTCTCGGTTTTCGGAAAAGTAAGGGCTTTGGCGTTTAGATTTATAGGGAGGGTTACCTATGATTGCGTCATATTGTTCATTTTGATTAACCTTTAAAAAATCTTCATAGTAAAAATGAACGTCAGGGTGTGGTGACTTTATGTTCCGGTCGATATCCAAGGCATAGAGGTTTTTTGCTGAGAATCCTTCTTCCAACAATGTATGGATGAAAATACCGTCTCCGGTGGCTGGGTCGAGAATCTTCAATCCGCTCTTTTTGGGTAGTTCTGATAGAAGCTTCTGAGTCATATATTGCACGGTTTCTTGCGGGGTCGTATATTGCCCCATCTTCCTTTGAGGAGAAAACATATACTCCCCCTCCTACTTTTTGAGTCTATACTACTACAATTATAGGAAAAAGTCACCATATAATGGGTTATTATGTACTAGTTAAAAAGAATTATAAGGAGTGGTGTGAAGATGCCATGGATAAAACCTGTCAAACAAAAAGAAATGAAAGAACTAAATGTTCAAAGTCACGCTCCCCATCCAGCCCCTTTGTTCGATCGTCTGCTTGCGAATGACGAAAAGTTGTATGAAGCTTTTCTTCCATTACAAAAAGCTATAAAAGAGACCAATATACCTGACGATTTAAGAGAAGCGGTCATCACGTTCGTATCGATGAAAAATGGGTGTAAATACTGTACGGATAGTCACTCCAAATTACTTGAAGATCTGGTAGATAAAGAGGATGTACTGGATTGGCTCAGCAATTACATGGAATCTGACATGAATGAAGAATGGAAAGTAGTGCTTATGTATGCGGAGCATTTAATTGATCAACCAGTAAAAGTGACGAAGGAAGACGTGGAACGGCTGAAAGAGCATGGTTATGATGCCCAAAAAATAGCAGCCTTGAATCAGATCGTTGCTTATACAAGTTATACGAACCAACTCTCAATGGGGTTGGGGTTATAAACCTCAAAAAGGAGTGCCGCTTATGATGGCGCTCCTTTTTTTGTTAACTTCCAAAAAACGAAGTTGACATTATGGGGTGAATTTTCGTATCTTAATAGTAGTCAAAGAGATTTTATATGTAGGGGGACACCGTAATGAAGTCATCTCGTTTCTCGGCTTACGACATTACTTTGGGAAGCTTATTCGTTGCTCTCATGGCAATCGGAGCCAATATCACCGCCTTCATGCCATTTTTACAGGTCATGGGCGTACCGCTTACCCTTCAAACATTCTTTGCCATCCTGGCAGGACTTGTTCTGGGTAGCAGATTAGGTTCATTCTCAGTTCTTGTTTACGCTCTTTTAGGGCTGGCAGGTGCACCGATTTTTGCTGGATTTTCTGGGGGGATTTCGGTTTTGGTATCCCCGACTTTTGGGTTTATTGTTTCATACGTAATCTTAGCCTTTTTTGTTGGCAAGATCGCGGAGTCTAACCGAAACCTGCCGACCTATATCACCGCAGCTCTTGTCGGCATTGTGTTGAATTATTTTATCGGTGTCAATCTTTTTTATTTCGCTCTGAACTTTTGGGTTGGAGGGGAAGGCATTGGATTCGTTGTGGCTTGGTCAAGCATGGTACCATTTTTAATTAAAGATATAGCTTTAGCTATTGTAGCCGCATATTTTGCGATACGATTAGAGAAAACATTGCTGCAGCGTACACCGCTAAGACAAGCTGCATAAGAAAAGAGATCCGCTATGAGCAGCGGATCTCTTTTTATGCGTTTTCGGAAATTTGTCTTCCATGAACGAAAGTCATAATCGCAAATAGGACGAAAGCGACAAGAAGAACGGTCCCTCCGACGATGAAGAAGATTGTGTTAAATGTATTCAAACCCGGAAGCGGCTGGGTATAATACAGCCACATACCCACGGTTAAGCCGAACACACCGAAGAAAGATGTCCATACGTGCGCGGTCGCCAGCTTAGAATCTTTGGGTATGGAGAACACTCTATAATAAACACCGAAAGCGAAAAGAGAAAGCCATCCAACAACGAGGATGTGAGCGTGAATCGCGCTCAATTGCAGTCCTCCTCCGCCGGCCATATGGGAACCCATAAATGCGCCGATCAATGCGTAAATCGCAGCTACCCGCACAAAAAAACGAGTACGGTCCATAATCGTTCACCTCCTAATTTTTTCATCACCTTTCGCCATTATATCGAATGCTCCTCATAATGAGAATGGAAAAGGTAAAAGTGTCGCTAAACGTTCACTCCCGTTTTCGGACTTTTGTGTGATTTGGATTGCTCGATCGTTTGAGCTATGATGAAAAAAGAAGCAAAGAGGAGTGATGAATGTTGGAACAACGATTGGAACAATTTTCTCAATACCTAAAAGATACAAACGTGGATGCAGCGTTTATTAATTCAACAGAGAACTTTTTTTATTTAACCGGATTTCATACCGATCCTCATGAAAGGCTTTTAGGATTGCTCGTTTTTCCTGAAGCGGATCCTATTGCTGTCCTGCCAGGGATGGAAAAAGGTCAAATCCGTGATGCTGGGTGGACGAAGGAAGTGATTGGTTATGCCGATCACGAAAACCCGTGGCAGATGATGGCGGACAGTATGAAAGAAAAGGGCATCGCGAATGTGAAGACGGTAGGGATAGAGAAACAAGTCCTTTCTTATGGACGTAGTGAATCCTTTTTCGAACTCTTTGAAGATGTGAAAGTAGAGGACATCGAAGGGCGATTGAACAACATGCGTGTCGTCAAAGACGACAACGAAGTCAGCATTATGAAAGAAGCGGCCGAGCTTGCAGATTTCGGTGTGAGTGTGGGAGTGGAAGCCCTGGAAGAGGGAATTACCGAAATGGAAGTTCTCGCTAAGATTGAATATGAACTGAAGAAAAAAGGCGTTGCGGAAATGTCCTTCTCCACAATGGTCCTGTTCGGTGAAAAATCCGGTCAACCTCATGGAAACCCTGGTGACCGCTGCTTGAAGCCGGGAGACTTTGTTTTATTTGACCTTGGCGTTGTATGGAAAGGATATACATCCGATATTACCCGCACGTTTGCTTACCGTTCGGTGAGTGAAGAACAAAAGGCGATTTACAATAAAGTAAAGGAAGCCCTGGACGCTTCGCTTGCCATCAGTAAGCCGGGAACGCGGATCGGTGATCTTGATCAAGTCGCACGTGACGTCATCACAGATGCAGGATACGGAGACAAGTTCCCACACCGCATCGGTCACGGTCTTGGAATCAACGTACACGAATTTCCTTCCATGAGCCATTTGAATGATGGCGTCTTGAAAAAGGGGATGACGTACACGATAGAGCCTGGAATCTATGACCCTGAAGTGGGCGGTGTCCGCTTGGAAGATGATGTGCTCGTTACAGAAGACGGATACGTAACATTGACGAAAACCCCGAAAGAACTGCGTATTATAGACTAAAAGGAAGGCCGCCTTATTTGGGCGGCCTTTTCTGTATCTCATAGCCTCAAGCAAGTGTTGTGTCTCCACTGTATCCTTCACATACGCCTCTGGTCTTAGTTGAAAATATATCTCTGGCTCATTACGCCACCCTTTTATTCTCGATATGATAAAGACAAGAAAACAGCAAGGAGGGAAAAAACGATGAAGAAATTTTTACTGTTCCTGGCTGGATTAGTCGCTCTTACTGTATTGCTTGTCAATTTAGGACCGATGATCCTCCTGGGTGTAAGTGTCTGGCTGTTGTACGTAGTGTTCAAACAGTTCATGAAAAGTGACTCTACGGCCGGAAAAATCGGATGGGTGGTTGTTGGATTGATCATCCTCAGTATAGCCGTCTCAAATGTCTATGCCGTCATTGGTGTCGCTGCTGCTTTTGCCCTTTACTGGATCTATAAGAATTGGACAAGCAAAAGCGGATCGGTACATTCTACCAAGTCCGACGATCCTTTTACAAACTTCGAACGTCAATGGGCAGAAATGAACAAATAAACTAAAGGAGAGATACACACTTATGGCTAATTTATTTACAAGATTGAAAGATTCCATTACCGCAGACTTACATGAGGCGTTAGATCAAAAAGAACAAAAGAATCCGATCGCGATGTTGAATCAGTATTTGCGTGAAAGTGAAAAAGAAACGGAGAAGGTTAGACAGCTTGTGGAACGGCAGTACCGATTGAAAGATGAGTTTTCCCGTGAGTTCCAAAAGGCACAGGATATGGCAGACAAGCGCAGGCGCCAGGCTGAAGTTGCCGAAAAAGCAGGGGAGTCCAACATGTATGAATTCGCCCTCAAAGAGCAGCAGGAATATGAGGCGAGAGCCGAACGCCTTCAAGCATCGAGAAGAGACAGCATCGAACAGCTGGAGGCACTTGAACGCAAATATGAAGAAATGAAACATAAATTGAAGGACATGCATTTGAAGCGGATGGAATTGATGGGGCGTGAAAATACCGCTCGTGCTCATCACCGCATGAATCGTGTGATGGAGGACACAGCGGACAAGCCTTATTCCAGATTTTCAGCAATTGACCGCTACATCGAGGATCTTGAGTACAAAGTGAACAGTGCCTATTACCATAATACGTTTGACAGCAAAATGGCCCACCTGGAAAAAGAAATGGAGAAGCGGGAGGAAGTACCCGCTAAATAGAAAACATGGTATGATAAAGGCGCAGATTTCTGCGTCTTTATCGATTCAAGAGAGGGGGATGACCTTTATGCTTAAAAAGCTTTCGACTGATACGATCAACACGATTTTAATCATTGGGGTGATCCTCCTCGTTGTAGAAATCGTCTTCTTCAACGGGGGACTTGTGTTTTCTCTCGTATTCTCCGGAGTCCTTATTTATATCGGGTGGAAAAACTATCGTCCACTATGGAGGAAAATCCTTTTCTGGATTGGATTAATCAGTTTAATCTTCACCGTATTAAGTATGATTGCTGTGAGGTTCCTCGTCATAGCACTCATTCTCATGTTCTTAAGAGATTACTTCAAATCAAGAGAAAAGCCGGAACACATCCAACCTGAGATCATTGATTACCACCAGGAAATGCCTGATCAGGAACCATTGCTAAGACAGAAGTTTTTTGGAGATGATGCTACACCGAAAACTTCTTATGAATGGAAGGATATCAACATTCATGGGGGGTTCGGAGACAGAATCGTGGATTTGAGCCAAACGGTTCTTCCTCACGATGAGGCCGTCATTTCTATACGCCAGTGGATTGGTAATCTCACCGTTTACATCCCTTATGAAGTAGAGGTAAGCATTCATCATAGTGCTCTCATTGGACGTGCTTCTATCTTCCAATATAAGAAATCGAACGTGCTCAACCAGGTTCTCTCCTATCAAACCGAAGGATACCGAAAACAAAAGCCACGCGTGAAAATTATCACGTCCATGGTGTCCGGAGAGCTTGAGGTGAAGCGCGTATGAATGTATGGCAGAGACAATTGTTGTCAGGTACGCTGACTTTTATGGGATTCACCATTCTGTTGTTGGCCATTACGTTCTATGCCTTTCCTTTCGGCTCGTGGGGGGATCTCCTGGAAAGAGAGGTTTTTGATCTTCCTTATATTTTCTTTGTTTTGTTCATTTCTTTATCTTTTGGGTTTGTAGTCGGCGTCATCCAGGGATGGTTTTGGAGGAGACAGCTATACACTATCGAACACCGTGTCTCTGAGTTGACGAAGGGGAATGAGCTTTCGGAAGAAGAGGTTGATTTGAAAGAGATGGAGCAGATCGACCTAGCTCTTAAACAACTGGAAGAAAAAATGACCAAACAAACAGAGCTTGCTCAACGAATGGTTACAGAAAGAGCTGAGGAACGTGAGAAAAGTCTGCAGGAAGTAGTAATTCAGGAAAGGAACCGGCTTGCAAGAGAGCTTCATGATTCCGTCAGTCAGCAATTATTTGCAGCTTCGATGATGATGTCTGCGATTAATGAAACCGATTCGGATGATTGGCAGGCCACGAGAAAACAAATGCAGATGGTCGAACGGATGATTCATCAGTCTCAGCTTGAAATGAGAGCGCTGCTCCTTCATTTAAGACCTGTAGCTCTCAAGGATAAGTCCTTGTCAGAAGGTGCAGAGGAACTGCTTTATGAACTCACACAAAAAGTACCAATGGAAATTGAGTGGTCTGTAGAACCTTTGAATCTTGAAAAAGGGATTGAAGATCAGCTTTTCCGGATACTCCAAGAATCGGTATCAAACACCTTAAGACATGCGAAGGCTCATTCGCTGAATGTCATGCTGATTGAAAGGGACCATAACGTCATCCTGCGTATCGTGGATGATGGCATCGGTTTTGATGTAGAAGAAGCGAAGACCAGTTCATATGGCTTGCAGAACATGCAGGAGCGGGCGTTTGAAGTTGGAGGGACATTAAAGATTGTAAGCGTAAAGGAACAGGGCACCCACTTAGAGGTGAAAGTTCCCCATCGGATTAAAGGAGGCGAAGAGGGATGATTACTGTATTATTTGCTGACGACCATGAAATGGTGCGCATCGGCGTCTCAGCCTATTTGTCGGCACAGCCGGATATCGAAGTTGTTGCGGAAGCAGACGATGGAAAGGCAGCCGTAGATCTTGCATTGGAACATCGTCCTGATATTATCTTGATGGACTTAGTCATGGATGAAATGGATGGTATCGAAGCAACAAAACGTATAACTGGAGAATGGCCGGAGGCAAAAGTCATTATCGTCACGAGTTTTCTGGATGATGAAAAAGTGTACCCGGCACTCGAAGCCGGAGCGACGAGTTATATGCTCAAAACGTCAAAAGCCGAAGAAATTGCCAAAGCCATTCGTTCTACATACGCAGGCCAGTCCATCCTAGAACCTGAAGTGACAGGTAAAATCATGACAAAAATGCGTACTCCGGATGGAGCAGAACTTCACGATCAGCTGACAGGAAGGGAGAAAGAAGTTCTTCTTCTAATGGCGGAAGGCAAGACTAACCAGGAAATCTCAGATCAATTGTTCATTGCTCTGAAAACCGTAAAAGTACACGTAAGCAATATCCTTGGGAAACTCCAAGTTTCTGACCGTACACAGGCAGTAATCTATGCCTTCAAGCATGATTTAATTCAATAAAACCTCGACCATAAAACGGTCGAGGTTTTTTGAATATATTGTTGATTCCCTCCTATGAATTAAACGCTTGTTCAACTATGGCAGGATTGTTGAATACCCAGTTCGAGACTCACCGGTGTTCGTTTGCTGAGGGTGCTGTGAAGTTACTCACTTTCCTGGGGAGTGTGGAACTTCCTCGGGCTACGTCCTGCGGGATCTTCCCGATCTCCTATCCACCACGGGAGTCTCGCAGCTTCCTAACCAACTCATAGAAAGCGAACTCGAAACGCAGTTTTTAAGAATAGAGAGCTAATATGGAGAAGTGTCTTCGGGTTTATTGGTTTAATGTGACGAGTACGATGGCGGTGATGAGGATGAGATAGAAGATGAACAACTTCCAGTACACTTGTTTCAATGCCATCCCCTTCTTTCTGTGGAACAATGGATTACCTTATATTTATGTGAAGAGAACGTTAAGAATGACAAAGTTTTGTTGTGGGAAAAGGAAGCGGCTTCTTCATCTGATACACTTTGTTTACCACCCATGCTTGTTTTTTTATCATTCGGGAATACCAAAGGAAGAGGTGATATCTGTGAAGTGGAAGAATAATCTAGCTGGTCAGCCGGTCTGGTCAGGAGAAATTTCAAATCGCGACCGAAAAGAAAAAGTCGCTCAACAAGTAAGTTGCTATGTGAAAGACGGAGATGTCATCGGCATCGGCTCAGGGTCGACATCTTTTCTTGCCCTCGAAAAGATTGCGGAAAGAGTGGAAAAGGAAAAGCTGGAGATTCTCGCTGTTCCTACTTCTAAAGAGGCAGAAATGAACTGCAGCTATTATGGACTGACCACAACTTCTCTTCTTAATCATCAACCCGATTGGGGGTTTGATGGGGCAGATGAGGTGGATGAAGCACAACGCCTCATTAAAGGAAGAGGGGGCGCTCTTTTTGCCGAGAAGCTCGTAATGGCAAGCGCTGCAAAAACGTATATTTTAGTAGACGAAAGCAAGCATGTGGAAAGGCTTGGGGAGAAGTTTGCCGTTCCATTGGAAGTGGACCCGCGAGCCATTCATCTTGTAGAAACAGCTCTTCAACATTTTGAGTGTCATGACATTCAGCTGCGTATGGCGGCAGCGAAGGACGGCCCGGTTCTGACCGAAGCTGGCAATGTGCTCATAGACGTAAGGTTTCATGTTATACACGATACGTTGGAAAAAGAGTTGAGTGCGATTCCAGGTGTCATAGAAACGGGGCTTTTCATTGGGTATTCCGTGGAAATTTTAACAGTATGACGCCCATTTTACTTATATTTATTGGTACATCGTAATACTTTTTCTATAATAGTAGTAAATCCTTATTCAAAGGGGAATCATTATGGGACTGCCAAACAGGATTGCTTACCAGGATCAACGATACCCGTATGTAGTACTTGCGCCGATCGGAAAGAAGAACAAACAAATCCGGTCGATCGGACATAAATTTGAACGGGGGTTATTATCCAGGCTTAATGACGCAATCGTGGACCAAATCAACGACAAAGCTCTTGATGTAGCGAATATTCGCCCCTACCTGGGGTTATCAGGAAGAGCTGTCCTGCCGGTTTCTTTTGAAAAAGAAGAAACGATCCACCCACATTTGTTGCGCCCAGAATTGTTTTTATGGAGGTCCTTGTCTGAAGAACATGGACTACCTTTAAAAGAAGAGTATTTATACAGTACAGATTTTACTCAACTCACCTCGGAACAACTTTATGAACATGTCGGGGAAGTACTTGAGGATTATCTGTTTTTATCACATATAAGTGAATACGACCGTAAGCACTGGATCGATAAAATATCGGCTGCTTTTCATAATCACCCGATCGTACGATTATTCCATGAAAAAAGGGAGGTCATCGATGCGGTTGAAGTCATGAATCAATCCGCTCTCATCTCGGTTCTTAATTACCCTGAGGATGTGGCATATTGGCGCCACAGAGTCAGCATCGTCATGCGTCCATTCCGAACTTTACCTGCTGATTGGCTGGAAGGCAGGGAAGGAAGCTGTTCACACCAAAAATCACTCACCTTTCTTTCAAAGGAGCGATGCATCTGCTGTTCTTGCGAAAGATGTGACTATACTCTGCTTTATTATCTGGATGAAGATCGAGTGGCTCTTGAAGAGGAGTTCGATGTGGAGCGAGCGACGAAACGAGTCATAACGATTGAGAAGCAATTCAATGAAATTGCAGATCAGAACCAGCGCCTCCTGGAACAGCTGCTTCAATTACGGGGATTGAAAAAACAATTGACTGTCGCCAGAAAAACGTTGGATGAAAGTCTGGAGGTTGTTAAACAGATTCACCGTTATCAGCGTAAAGCAGATGATATGGAATCGCATCCACTCCTCTACATGTATGATAAATTAAATCGGAGCAGGATTCCGGAACGTACGACGGAATCGGAGCTGTTGTGGCTTTCCGAGATAGAGCTCGATGACGTTCGCATGTTGAAAGAACTACGTGATTGGCAAAAGATTGTTCCGGAAAATGTTTACCCGATGACAAGCCATGTATTGGAAGAGTTAAAAAATAAGTTGAGTGAGGTTCGGTATGAAGAGAATGATGTGATCATTACTGTCAAAGGAAGATCGCTGACGTATGCAGAAACTCAACAAGTGCTTGACTTGATCTATTATTACGGAACAGATTACCCGGCTCATACCTTGGTACAAGTGCTTGCTGGAAAGGCGACTAATAAGCTTAGACAGCTCCGCCTGCATGAAACACGTTGGTTTGGTATTCTTTCAAGTTGGCCTGAAAAACATATTCAAAAACTTTTCAACCAGCTTGAAAAACAAGGATGGCTGATGAAACAGCAAAAAGGCTATTCTATTAGCGACTATGCAGAAGAAGTCATGTAATTGACTATTGGAAGTGAACCTTTTAGCGGGGGATGTCAAAAGAATACACCCGGGCATAACACAAATAAAAGGTGACAAAAGCTTATGCAACTTCCTCTCGATTTCACACATACAATCATAAAGACCTGCTGAAGGGCAGGTCTTATTTCTTTTCAGGTATCATGGAAAGCGGTTACTTATGCTATAATGCCATTACATACATCAAAGGAAATAGGTTACTAAATAAAACCATATTCTGTTTTGGAACATTTCATACCTTTTTTATTAATCCTGTTTAAATATGGAGTATTACATAAAGAGTAAAGGACAAACATTCGTAACCATCCACAATGAAGCAAGGATGGAAACCTGTTTTGGAGAGGAGTTTTTTTTCATGAAATCGATTTTTCATCGCGCGCTAGGTGAGCAATTCCATAATCTTCAGCCGGAGCTTCAAAAGAAGTACGGATTGACGAGCAAACAAAATCTAATGATTCTTGGACAAGGAAGAATGACTGAAATCAGAGGAACCCATCCATTGCTGCGCCCTTTCCTTCAAGTGGGAACAAAAGATCATCTTGTGTTCGCAGAACGAGGAAAGGACGTGCCGTTCACTCTTGAGAATTATATCTATGAAGATGAAAGAGGACGTGAGACGATCAGTTGGATTCGGAGGTTCTTCTTTCCCTACTCTATTCGAGGTTTTGATGCAGCGATGCGATTTGATGAAGAGAAAGGTTGTATCGTTGATGATCTTGGAAAGACAGGCCTCCTACAAACCGAGCTGGATCTCCATGTCACAGCGGAAGGCGGACTCTATATGGAGTCAAAAGCAATGAATGTAGATGGACTATTGTCCATGACGAATCCGACAACCAGCGTGTACGAACATTATGATGAAGAGGAAGGTGCTTTTCGGGTTCATGTCCATGCAGAGCACCCACTCTTAGGAACGCTTCTTATGTATGAAGGAACAGTTCATACGGAATTTTTACCGATGACTTTTAACAACATTCCTGAACGCGGCGTTTTGGACTGAAGGAGGGACATCAGTGACTAACCATAAAAAAGATGGCAACGAGAACATCCATACTGATTTCTCAAGCAGGATGACCTACGGGGAATATTTGAACTTGAATGAGCTGCTATCTGCGCAAAATCGTCTATCCTCACATCATGATGAAATGCTCTTTATTATCATTCATCAAGTCAGTGAACTGTGGATGAAATTAACTTTACACGAACTTCACGCAGCGATAGAAGCCATCAGAGAAAATCAAATGCAGTCGGCATTTAAGATGCTGGCACGCGTTTCAAGCATACAGAAACAAATCATTCAAGCGTGGGATGTGCTATCAACATTGACCCCGTCCGAATATATGGAATTCCGTGATCAGCTTGGACAGGCTTCCGGCTTCCAATCCTATCAGTATAGGATGATTGAATTTGCACTGGGGTATAAAACGCCTCACGTGTTGAAGATCTACGAAAAAGACCCTGAGCTGCACCAGCGGCTTGAAACGGCTTATCGTGCACCAAGCCTTTACGATGCTGCTATTGAGAAGCTATCCGATTCAGGTTTTCATATATCTGAAAACCTGTTGGACCGGGATTACACACAACTGTATGAAAAAGACTCCAGCGTAGAAGCTGCCTGGACGAATGTCTATAAAAATGTGGAACAGTATTGGGACCTGTACCAATTAGGGGAGAAGCTTGTGGACATCGAGGACAGTCTCCAACAATGGCGTTTCCGTCATATGAAAACAGTCGAACGAATCATAGGACATAAAAAAGGCACAGGTGGCTCCTCGGGCGTCGGCTACTTAAAAAAAGTACTCGACCACCGCTTCTTTCCAGAGCTATGGGACGTCCGCACCAACATTTAGAACTTTCCTTATGGGAAAGTTCTTTTTTTATTCCGCTATATTATCCTCCGCAGCCCCAACCCACTACACAAACGTCTCGAAACTGAACCTTCAAGAATAAGGAGTGTTTACGAAAAAAGGGTTTGTTGAATTAATTTAATTTACTGAATATATCGAAGTTATTAAGTCATTGTTACATTTGTGTTACAATAGATAGTGTGACTATGAGATAAAGAGGGAAAAGCATGAGACAACCGATTATATATACCATTTTGTTTGTTTTGTTGACGGCGTCCGGCTGTTCTTTCATTGCAAATGCTAATGAAGAGTCGGGGAAGAAAAAGGGTAAGCAGGCGGCAATGTATGACGTAAGTATAGAAACAGAGATTAATGAATTTGAAGAGTATCATATGACCGCTCATTATCCACAAACACCGAATAACCAAATTGACCAGACTATTATAGATTATGTGAATCAGCAGAAAGCTTTGTTTAAACAAGAAAGTTATAAGAGTAAACAAAAAAATAATGGAGATCAGGCGCACGAGCTGCACATTGATTTTGAAGTCATCCATCAAAACCAACGTTTTTTTGTTGTGAGGTTTATCGAAACGATTGATCTTGGTAGGGGTGGAGTCATTACCAATCAAACCATTATGAATTTCGATAAGAAAAATGGCAAAGCTTTGTCGATGGAAGAATTATTCAAGGAAGACATCTATTATGTCGATCGTCTTCACGATTGGACGAAAGAAAAAATGATTGATGCAGGTGAAGAAAACTCGAAGCTTATAGATAAGCTTGAGGCTAAACCTGAATTTTACGAAGACATCGCTTTGACGGGTGAAGGGGTCCTTGTATTTATAGACGATCCAGCTAATGAGGAACCGGTCCGTGTGATAATCGAGAAAAGCAAAGTATCTAAGCTTCTTCGTTCAGAATATAAAGGAGCCTTCCAAGAGACTCCTGAAGCAATGACTAATCTAACTTCAGAGGATCAGGGAAGTGACAATAAATATCAGGACTTTACTTTAGATGACCATTTACATGAGGAGGGGAAAGAAGTGGCTTTAACCTTCGATGATGGTCCTCATCCTGAAGTCACCAGGCAAATCCTTGACGTACTGGACCAGTATGAAGCGAAGGCCTCTTTCTTCATGATTGGCAAGCGCGTAGGTTACTATCCTGAGGTGGTTCGGGAAGTGAGTGAGCGCGGGCATGAAATTGGTAATCATACATGGAATCACCCTCGCTTGGGTCGCATGTCAGACGAACAGATCAATCAGCAGATCTCATCGACTCAAACGATTCTGGAACAAGTGACCGGACAAAAGGTGGACCTGCTGCGATTGCCTTTTGGAAACCTGCCTTCTGCCAACTATCAAGAAGAAGGTCATGTTGTTCCCTGGACCATTTATTCTGAGAAGTGGGAAGATCTCCCGCCGGAAGCAGTAGCAGAGGATATTCTTTCAAAAGTAGAAGGAGATTCCATTATTCTGCTTCATGACCTTCAACTTTCTACAGTGGAAACCGTAGAGCTTTTATTGGAGAACCTGTATGCTAAAGGGTATAAAGTCGTTCCTGTCAGTCATTTGAGTGATCATTAAAAAAACCCGTTCCGTTTTGAATTCAAAACGGAACGGGTTTTTTATTTGATTTGTACAAGGGGAAAGTACCTGGTGGGATATTAGATTAATTGATCTTCCACCCATTTGCCCCAACGGTCAAATTCTACGAGAAATCCATCATGACCATAGTCAGTGGGGATGTGATGATGCTTTCCTTTTTTACAGAAGGTAGAGAATGGTTGAATCAGGGCTTCTGGGTAAAGGAGGTCGTGTTCGAAACTGAAGGTGTGGACCTCTGCTTTGTATTGCTTCGCTGCTTGTGCCCAACCATTTCTCCCTCGCCCAATGTCATGATTGTTCATCGCCTCAAGAAGGTAAAGGTAGCTGTTGGCATCAAAGCGCTCTTTGATCTTATCCCCTTGGTAGTCCAAATAGGATTGAATTTCATACGACGTATCAGTGTTATAGGACCGGTCGAACCTTTTTTCAAATAATGTACTGCTTCGGTACGTGACCATTCCGGTCATACGGGCAATTTCGAATCCTCTGAGGTCCTCATTTGAATGATAGTCCCCGTTTAGGAAATGAGGGTCACTCTTTATGGCTCTGGCACCGATATGGTTAAATGCGATGCCATAATCACTTAAATAAGGGGTAGCGGCGAGAATGAATAGTTTTTTCATGAAATCAGGGTAAAGAAGTCCCCATTCATACGTCTGCATACCGCCAAGTGATCCACCTGCAATCGCATGGACATGAGTGATGCCTAACTGTTGTAAAGCCTCATATTGAGCATGCACCATATCCCGAATCGTGACTTTTGGAAAGGTTTGCCGGTATGGTTTGCCTGTGTCCGGGTTAATGCTTGCGGGTCCTGTTGATCCGTGACATCCACCTAGAACATTGAAGGTGATCACTTGATAGCGATTGGTATCAATTGGACAATCTTCCCCAATTAAACCGGCCCACCAGCCACGTTCATCCCTTGAACCGACGGCGAGCTGGTTGCCCGTTAATGCGTGGCATACGAGAATAACGGGGGCATTCGTCGGCCCGTATCTTTCGTAAGCAAGTTCGACATCTGATAGCACTTCACCAGACTCAAAGGTGAAAGTGCCGATCGAGATCGATTGATTGGTTCGTGGGTGGCTGGCGGGGTTTCTTAATGACATGCTTTTCATTCTCCTTTCTTTCACTAGACCGATACGAGGGAAGTGGAAAAATCTTTCCCTGACCGGATATTCACGACAGCGTCATAAAGGCTTACCCCGGAAATGATGGCTGCATCTTCGTGAGTGATTGGTTTCCTTGACCAGAGTAATGTTGGCTTTATTTCTTTTGCTATGTTCAAGACATCTTCATCGGCTTCTTCAACATAGACGATATCCCAGTTGACATTCGTTTCTTTACGCAGATCCTCAAGATGAGAGAAGGTAAGAACTTCAAACCCTAACCTTTCCAACTTGTTTTGCTCCATAAGAAGAGTACTTGTGCCTACGATCCCGATCACTCTTTTCCTCAATTCCCCGTTCGAACGGTCCAGGGATGATGATAAAACAGGCTCTGCCACATGTTTGCTCTTACCATAGGATTTCTTATATCCAGTGGCGTGGAAGATGGCATTGTCCAGATCCTGGATTAAATCTTTCACAGACTCTAAGCCAACAGACAAGCGGACTAGTTCTTCTGTTACACCCGATTTACTCAAGTTTTCGTCGCTTAATTGCTGGTGGGTCGTAGAAGCTGGATGGATGATTAAAGATTTGGCATCCCCGACATTGGCTACATGCGACCAGATGGTACTTTGATCAATTAGTTTACGACCTGCATCACGCCCGCCTTTAATTCCAAAGACAACAATGGATCCATGCCCGTAGTGAAAATATTTTTGGGCTAAAGAATAAGTAGGGTGGTCTTTCAACCCTGGATAATTCACCCATTCAACACCATCGTGGTCCACTAAGTATTCGGCGATTTCCAAAGCTTGATCCGCGTGTGTTTTCACTCGCAAGTGTAAAGTTTCCAGACCTTGCAAAAGTAAGAATGCGTTTTGTGGGCTAAGACAGGCCCCAATATCTCGAAGCAGCTGGACGCGTAGTTTTATGGCAAAAGCAGCAGGGCCGGCATCCAACCCGAATCGAATCCCGTTATAGCTTTCATCCGGTTCAGTGAACCCTGGGAATTTCTCATGATTCCAGTCAAAACGTCCACTATCAACCACCACACCTCCAATGGCCGTTCCATGTCCGCCAATCCATTTCGTGGCAGAGTGCACAACGATGTCTGCTCCCCAATCGATTGGTCTGCACACATAAGGAGTAGCGAATGTGTTATCGATGATGAAAGGGATGTGGTGATCATGCGCGACGTCTGCGATCGCTTCAATATCCAGTACATTCAAACTAGGGTTCCCAATGGTCTCGGCAAAAATCGCTTTTGTATGAGGAGTAATCGCCTTGGCGAACGATTCAGGATCATCTCCTTCTACAAAGTGGACATTGATTCCATAACGAGGGAGGGTGTGGACAAATAAATTGTACGTTCCTCCATAAAGGTTCGTGGAAGTCACAATGTCATCTCCAGCTTTAGCGACATTCAGAATAGCCATCGTAATCGCGGACATGCCTGATGCTGTCGCCACCGCTGCGGCACCGTCCTCCAGAAGAGCGATGCGCTGTTCGAATACATCCACGGTTGGGTTACCGATTCGTGAATAAATGTTGCCGGGCTCGGCAAGTGCAAAAAGATTTTGAGCATGTTCCGTATCATTAAAAACATACGATGTCGTCTGATAAATCGGTACAGCACGTGAACCTGTAGCGGGGTCAGGTTCCTGACCACCGTGAAGCAAATTCGTTTCAGGACCAAACGTGTGGAATGGTAAACTCATGGGAAAATTCCTCCTCTATTTTTTTCCTAGGGCATTCACTTTGTTGAAGAGTGAAAAAGAAAAGCCCTCTTCTTTAAGTAAGAAGAGGGCTTTATGTATCTCATACCTCCCCTTATCTTTCAGATCATGTGATCTGTAGGATGTAGCACCTTTTCAAGGGTTTGCCTTGAAGGTTGCCGGGCGTCGTAGGGCCTAGTCCCTCTGCCGCTCTCGATAAGAGTTGTTTTTATTCAATTTTTCTGACTTGTTTGAAATTATAAAGGCGTCTTTTCTTATTGTCAAACAATTTTGATACGTTTGAACCCTCCCAGCTGTGGGAATGGATAATTAAGTCTATGAGATAGGAGTGAAGTTCATGAAACAATATAGTGTTGTACCTAATAAAGATGTAACTGGCTGGTTTGTAAAAATCGAAGATGTCGCTCCAACAGACCTTTATGATGAGCGTGATACTGCGGTTGCCAAAGCAGAGGAAATCGCAAAAGAAAACAAACCGAGCAAACTTCAAATCTTGGATCAAAACCATGAAGTTGAAGAAGAGCGCACTTACTAATTAAAACTCCCCACCGCGGGAGTTTTTTTATATGCAATTATCTATGATCAGTTGTTAAAGTATATGACAGGATTGTTGAAGACTTAGTTTCGAGACGTTTGTTGAGTGGATGGGGGCTGCGGGGAATAACCCGCTTTCCGCGGGAGGCTCACCGCCCGCCCCATGGAAAGCGGACCTTTTCCCGGAGCCCCTGGAATCCCACGAACATCTCGAAACTGAGTCTTCAACTAAAGGGAGCTTATCTATCACAAGCCACTCTAGAGTTTTTGTGGTGGTCCAGTTATGATGGAGGTAAACGTTACGTGAAGGTGTGTGCAATCATGAAACATCATTATGATGTCATTATCGTCGGTGCACGTGTAGCCGGCGCAAGTTTAGCTATTTTACTAGGAGAGATGGGGAAGAAAGTCCTCCTTGTCGATAAAGCCAGTTTTCCAAGTGATACACTGTCTACTCATTTTATGTCCCACACAGGGTTTTTAGAAAAATTGGGCGTGCTTAAGCAACTGGAGGAGTCGGGGTTGAGAAAAGTAACAAGGATGCGGACACATATTGGTAGCAGCTTCGTAGAAGGACCGCGAACATCCTATACTATCATTCCAAGAAGAGACAAGCTCGACTCCATGTTGATTGAACGAGCGCTTACTTTCCCCTCCGTCCAATTTAAACCTGAAACGGCAGCACGAGAGTTGATATGGGAAGAAGGGAAGGTCGTCGGCCTCAGTCTAATAGAAAAAGGGGCATCGCAGAATGTCTATGCTGATTTAATCGTTGGCGCGGATGGGAAAAACTCAAACATCGCCCACTGGGCCGGTTCAGAAAAGTATGAAGAAACGAAACCATTGCGCCCGGTCATCTACGGTTACTTTGAGGGGGTAGACCCCTTATCAGAACCTGCTACAGAGATTTTCCTTCATGAAGGCCGTATCGGTTTTGTTTTCCCGATGGAGCCCAACCGGGACTGCCTGGGCATCGAAATCCATCCAGAAGAATTCAAAACGATGATGAAAAATCCGGAAGATTCGTTTAAACAAACGTTTGATCAAATGTATAGAATGAGAGAAAGAATGAAAGGTGCCAAGCTTCAAGGAAAGATGATAGGAACACCAGGCATGCCGAATTTCTTCCGAACGGCCTATGGAGATGGCTGGGCATTAATCGGGGACGCTGGTCACAGCAAAGACCCGAGTACAGGGTTGGGGATCAATGATGCCTTTATGCAGTCATTTTTACTCGCCGATGCCTGCTTGAAAATGGATGAGGGAGTCCCGAGAGATGAGGCAATGAAAGAGTTTGCGCGGAAAAGGGACGAGCAGCTTCTCCCTGGTTTTCAAATGACTCTTCATTACGTCGAGTCCCTAAGAAAGTGGTCAGATAATGAAGTGGCACTGTTTCAATCGATGGCAGCAAATCCAATGGTATGGAACAAACTTGTTCCGAATTTATCCCGTCATTTAGAAAAAGATGCGGCTGATTTTCCTCTTCTTCATACAGCGATGCAAATGGAAGCAGAACAGTTCGGATTTAAAAAGGAATCTTAGGGAGAAAAGTCGAATGTAGGTAATGAGGTGATCAAGGTGGAATGGACGAAAGAAACCGCATTTACTAAATTGCAGGAAATCTATAATGATAAAGTCATGCAGGATGAAAAACGAAGAGTCTTCCAACAAGTGTACAATCATTTACAACAGCATCTCGATGATCTTGCGGTCCAATCTGGGCTGAAGGAAAAAGCGCAGGAACAGCTGAAATTCTTCAAGGAATATACGTTCATGCCAGGAGACAACTTGTTTCAGTCCATGCGTTACGTGTTCTTAATTGCCCGGGGTGAAAAAGAAAGAGACCCTGAAGAAACCAGACAGCATTTGAACCGCATCTATCGTTCGCTTTATCAGCCGGCAGGGCTTAAAAACCCTTATATTCCTGATTCCTTTTGGGAAACTCCGCTTGGTGTAGCATGCTTAGTAGCAGAAGAAGGCGTAGAAGCTGTCTATCCAATTCTCGATGAAGTACTGGAAGCAGAGCGTGTATAATAAAAAAGCTCAGGCTATGCCTGAGCTTTTTACTATGATTATTAAATGATTTTATAACTGGTAGTATTTTTTTATGCTTTCGATGGTTTCTTTGAAAAGCGGTTCCCCTTCAAGGTTTGCCATCATTCCCTTTAGAATAGCAGACCTGGGCTGGTCCCTTTTCATTTCTTCCGTCAGGACATGCACCGTATCTTTCATTTCCTGATCCCCATCATTGGCTAGTTCTTCTAAGTTTAATAGCAACTGTTCTTTTTCTTCTCCGTAGAACATGGGTGGTAAGAGCTGCCGCATGGTTCTTCCCGTTATGACTGGTTGGTCACCACTCTTTTGAAAACCTTCTACAATATAGTCCGTTCTACGTAACATGGCGACTGCCAGCGACTCGAGGTCTAAATCAGCCCCCTCGATAATAATGAGATCCATGTACCCTTTGAACATCCCCTGTAGAATCAGACTGACCTCCCATACGGTTTCATCCACCTGATGCTGATAGATGTTTTGCAAGTGACTTTTGTAGAAAAGGTAAGAGTTCACCCGCATTTGAGTAAGAAATTGTTCGATATTCTCATTGAAGGGGATGGCTTGTTCCCGGATTTGCATAATAATGAATTCTCTGTGGTTGGCCAGTTCTTCAAAAGTGACTTGCAGTTGTTTCTTAAACTTCGTACGATCATCCGCATCGAGCTTTTGAATTTCATCAATGCGCGTTTGAATCCGTTGATAATAATAGTTGAATATGTCTAACAGCAGAGCATCTTTCGATTTAAAATGGAGGTAGAAAGCTCCTTTTGATATTCCGCATGCGCTTGCGATTTCCTGGACGGAAGTAGAGCTGAATCCTTTTTTAGCAAACAGCTTGATGGACTGTTCGATAATATATATTGATTTTTGTTCCATGGTTGTCGCTCCTTCAAAGTTGGAGAAGTTGATGTTTTCCCTTGACCTCTGACCAGTTGGTCATTTATATTTTATAGTGTTGTGACTAACTGGTCAATAAAGGGGAGAGTTGAGTATGAAACGAATCATCGATTTTTCGATGAATAACAAATTTGCGATTTGGCTTATGACAATCCTCATTACCGCAGCAGGTTTATATGCAGGATTGAATATGAAGCTTGAAACCATACCGGATATTGAGCCGCCGATCATTACGGTGACCACGACGTATCCAGGGGCTACACCAGAAGAGGTGGCTGATCAAATATCAGAACCACTTGAAAAGCAAGTAAGCAATTTGAGTGGAGTGAAAACGGTCAGTTCTTCCTCTTTTCAAAATGCTTCCTCACTTCAGTTGGAATATAGCTTTGATAAAAGTTTAGATGAAGCAGAGGATGAATTGCAAGAAGCAGTCGATGAGGTTGCTTTGCCGGACGGAGCAGAAGAGCCTTCTGTATCACGTTTGAACTTTAACGCCTTTCCTGTCGTGAGTTTAAGTGCCATCAATGGAGATGGATCACTTGAACAATTAACGAAAACAGTAGAAGAAGAGATCGTGCCATCTCTTGAGGGTCTTGAAGGTGTCGCGGATGTGCAGGTTTCCGGGCAGCAGCTTGAAGAAATCCGCATTGATTTGAATGAAGAAG
Source organism: Halobacillus sp. HZG1 (assembly GCF_035818575.1). Lineage (NCBI taxonomy): Bacteria > Bacillati > Bacillota > Bacilli > Caryophanales > Bacillaceae > Halobacillus > Halobacillus sp. HZG1. Next base: position 42,732 of record NZ_JAYLVQ010000063.1, on the reverse strand, counting down.
TATTGAATGAGCGGGGTCTTGATAAAGAAACCATTACGAGTTTCATTCAAGGATCGGACGTTTCCTTCCCATTAGGCTTATACACTTTTGATGATACTCAAAAATCTGTCGTCATTGATGGCAACCTTACAAGTGTGGAAAAGTTGAGAGAATTGCAGATTCCTGCTATTCCTTCAGCAGGAGGAAGTCAACCTGGTCAACAAATGCCTTCACAAGGAGAGGGTCAAATCCCTCCTGAAGCTCAGCAAGGAGGTCAAGGGCAGGGATCTGCGACCGCTGACATGCCGGCCATGGATGGAATCCCGACGGTTACCCTTGGCGAAATTGCTGATGTAGAGGTCGTTGGAGAAGCTGAATCCATCTCCCGTACGAATGGGGAAGATTCCATATCCCTGCAAATTGTCAAATCTCAGGAAGCCAATACCGTTGATGTTGTAAATCTTGTAAAAGAAGAAACAGATTCTTTCCAGGAAGACCTGGATGGGATAGAATTTGTGTATTCTTTCGACCAGGGCGAGCCGATTGAAGAGTCTGTCAGTACGATGCTTAATAAGGCATTGTTTGGTGGGATTTTCGCTGTCCTAGTCATCTTGTTGTTCTTACGTAACATCAAGACGACATTGATCTCGGTCATTTCCATTCCGCTATCCTTATTGATCGCTATTCTATTCTTGAACTGGATGGACATCACGTTGAATATCATGACCCTTGGTGCCATGACAGTTGCGATTGGACGTGTGGTGGATGACTCGATTGTCGTTGTGGAGAATATATACAGGCGGATGTCGTTATCGGAAGAAAAGTTAAAAGGAAAAGCACTGATTCGTGAATCGACGAGAGAAATGTTCATGCCGATCCTTTCTTCGACGCTTGTAACCATCGCTGTATTCCTGCCGCTTGGCCTTGTTGAAGGTACAGTGGGTCAAATATTCCTACCGTTTGCACTAACGGTTGTTTTTGCCTTGTTAGCATCTCTACTTGTGGCTGTTACCATAGTTCCGATGCTATCCCACTCTCTACTAAAAGAGTCGAAAATAAAAGGACGTACACATGAAGAAGGGGCAGGGAAACTCGCTCTCTTCTACAAAAAAATCCTAAACAGCACGTTGAATCATAAAGTCATTTCAAGCATCGTGGCTGTCTTGGTTCTGGTCGGGAGTATTGCTCTTCTCCCATTTGTGGGAACGAGTTTCCTTCCTGAACAAGAACAGAAGATGGTCATTGCAACTTTCAGCCCTGAGCCGGGACAGACGTCAGAAGACGTGGAACGTATTGCTGAAGATGCGCAGCAGTTCTTTATGGACCGTGATGGAGCCGAAACGGTTCAATACTCTGTTGGAGGCGAAAACCCGATGAACCCTGGGGCTTCCAACCAGGCGATGTTCTACGTGGAATATGCGGATGATACCGAAGAATTTTCGGAAGAAACGCAAGCTGTCATAGACAGCCTGAATGAACAAACGGAAAATGGCGAATGGATGAGTCAGGATTTCTCTGGAGCAGGATCAAGCAGTGGTCTTGAACTGCGGGTGTACGGAGATAATACAGACGAAATCAAACCGGTCGTTACTGAATTAGAAGAACTTCTTGCAGAAGAAGAGAAGTTGAGAAACGTCGATTCCAGTCTTTCAGAATCCTACGAAGAGTACACGCTTGTAGCCGACCATGAACGCTTAAGTGAGCTAGGCCTAACGGCTGCACAAATCGGTATGGAGCTTGGACAAAATCGTCAGGAGCCAGTGATTACGACGATTGAACGGGATGGAGAGGAATTGAATGTCTATCTCGAAGTAGAAAAAGAAGATATTGCTGGAATTGAGGACTTAACAGAGAAAGAAATCACTTCTCCAACGGGTCAGACAGTGGCGATCAGTGAACTTGTCGAAGTTGAAGAGGGGACAACAGCTGATACGATTACACGAAGAAATGGACGCGTGTATGCAAGTGTCAGTGCAGAGATTACAGTCGATGATGTAGGTGCTGTCTCTCAGGAAATTAATGAAAAAGCACAGGAGATTGATACGCCTTCCGGTGTAGAAATTACTCAAGGAGGGGTGGCAGAGGATATCAATGAGTCCTTCTCCCAATTAGGTATAGCAATGCTTGCGGCAATCGCAATCGTGTACTTGATCCTAGTCGTATTCTTCGGCGGAGGACTGGCGCCATTAGCCATTCTATTCTCCTTGCCGTTTACCATTATCGGAGCGGTTCTTGGACTATTGATCAGTGGAGAAACCCTAAGTATTTCTGCCATGATCGGTGCCTTGATGCTGATCGGAATTGTTGTAACCAATGCGATTGTTCTCATCGACCGTGTCATATATAGAGAAAAAGAAGGCTTCTCTACACGCGAAGCTTTACTTGATGCAGGAATGACAAGACTTCGTCCAATATTGATGACAGCTCTTGCCACTATTGGAGCTCTGCTTCCGCTGGCTCTTGGGTTTGAAGGTGGTTCGATCATCAGTAAAGGTCTTGGAGTTACGGTTATAGGAGGGTTAGCGAGTTCTACACTCCTAACACTACTCATCGTACCGCTCGCGTACGAAATATTAATGAAGTTCCGTAGACAGAAAAAGACACAAACTACGAAATAGATTTTGGTAGAATAAGAACATCCTCACATGGCGGGGATGTTCTTTTTTTATACATTAGTAGAAAGTTTATCGTTTTTAATTATATGGCTGTGGGAATGGACTATAAATCGCTTAATGGAGGGGTTTGGATGGAGCATTATGAAATTACGATCATAGGAGCTGGACTGGCGGGCATAACAGCAGCAAGGAGATTAAAGAAACAGGGAAGAAGCAGCCTGTTGTTAACAGATAAAAGTAAAAGTGTCGGTGGCCGGCTGGCAACGAGGAGAGTTGCAGATGGACGGGCCGATCATGGGGCGCAATTTTTCACTGTACGAACAGATGAATTAGAAGATGAGGTGCAGGAATGGTTAGAACAAGGCTGGATTAAACAATGGTTCGGGGAAAAGTATCCTCGTTACACCGCTGTGCAAGGAATGAACGGCCTTGCGAAGCAGTTAGCCTCAGACCTTCCAACTGCCCTACATACGAAAGTAGTCAAAATGCTTGAAGTAGAGGGAGGATACCGTCTTTACAGCGAAGACGGGAAGGAATGGCAGTCAGATAAAGTCCTGCTCACGATGCCTTCTCCGCAAATCATTGAACTATTGAAGAATAGTGAAGTGGAGGTTGATGAAGAAGAACTGAAGCAGCTGAAGGACATTTATTTCGAACCAACGTATGTGGGCATTTTTCATTTCAGAGAAGAGACGGATTTGCCGGAAGATGGCCATGTAGATGTGGGCCTTCCTGAAGGGATGGAACGGATGGTGGATCATCGGAAAAAAGGAATATCGGATGATACGGTTGTGAGTGTCTATATGGAAGCAGAGTGGTCACGTAAGCATTATGGTGAAGATTACGTGATGTCTTTAATCAAAGAAAAAGCAGCAGGGCATTTGAATTGGAAGCAGTTAGAGTCCGAACAATTGAAACGTTGGAGATACGCGCAGGCCAAAAAAGTGATGCGGCAGCCTTATGTCGATCTTTCAGGTGATGGACGCCTGGTGGTTGCCGGTGACGCGTTCTTAAGGCTGAATGATGAAGCGGGGCGCACGCGGTTTGAAAGTGCCTACCTATCTGGGAAAGATGCGGCAGCCTACTTGAGTTGGTGAGCTCGCATAACAAAGCGAAAGGTCATCCGTTTCGAGGATGACCTTTCGCGCCAAAGGAGCCCCGAATCGCGCCAAAGGAGCCCCGAATCGCGCCAAAGGAGCCCCGAATCGCGCCAAAGGAGCCCCGAATCGCGCCAAAGGAGCCCCGAATCGCGCCAAAGGAGCCCCGAAACATTCTAGAAAAAGGTTGGGCGGCATTGATAACATGCCACCCAACCTTTTTTAACTTGCTTTCGCTTCGTATCTTTTCAATCGTTTCACTCTCGTAACGGTATAAACCGCCAGTCCTGCCCATATAAGGGTGAAAGATACGGCGTGAACATCCGTAAATGGTTCATCATATAGGAAGATCCCTATGATGAGCATGATGGTGGGCGCGAAATACTGGAGGAACCCTACCATGGATAAGGGAATTCTTTTTGCCCCTGCTGAAAATAAAAGGAGGGGGATGGCAGTAACGATTCCGGCGCCGAAAACTATGGCAGTCGTCCATGACCAAAAGTCTATGGTGGACCATTGGCCTGATTGTTGCTGAAGAAGAAAGCCCATAGCGATTGGCGTGACAATCAACGTTTCGATCGTCAAACCGAACATGGCATTCAAAGGAACAAGTTTTTTCAAGAGTCCGTACGATCCAAAGCTGAAGGCAAGCAACAGAGCAAGCCACGGCACAGAACCAAAGTTGACTGTCATATAAATGACGCCGAGTGCAGCTAGTAAGAAAGCAAGCCATTGAGCTTTTGAAAATTTTTCTTTTAAGACAATCATACCGAGTAGAATACTCACGAGTGGATTAATGTAATAACCAAGACTCGCTTCAACGACGTGATCCGTATTGACCGCAAGGATATAGGTAACCCAGTTGATGCTGATGGTGATGGAGGCAAGGGTGATGCCGATCAATTGCTTTTTATTTTTTACGATTTGCCGGCATTCCCGTATAAATTCTTTCTGTTTTCTTGTGATCATGATTATGATTCCCATGAAGAGGAAGGACCAGACGATGCGGTGAGCCAGGATTTCAAAAGCAGGAATCTCTTGAATCATCTTCCAGTAAATGGGGAGCACTCCCCACAATATGTAGGCTCCAGCCGCATAGGTAACACCGAGTTTTTGTTCATTGATCATGGTGAGGACCCTTTCGTAAATCGGGATAGTTGTTCATCCGCTTCATTATATCACCGTTCGAAAGGGGAAGCTTGAAAAATGCATGGCCCGTATGATGGGCCATGCACATTAAGGTTGTTCGCCGTGTTCTTCTTCACTGCTTTCTCCTAGTGGCGCGTGGTGATCCGGTTCCCCTTCCAATGCAATCTTCATTAGAGGCTTGTCGGCAGGTCCTTCGACCACCGTTCCATCATAGGAAAAACGGGATCCGTGGCAAGGGCAGTCCCATGTATGTTCGCCACTATTCCATTCGACTTCACACCCTAGATGTGTGCAGGTCGTGTCGAGGACATGGAGCTTGCCTTCATCATCTCTGTACGCACCGGCTCTTTCACCGCGCCACTGGACGACCATTCCTTCCCCTTTTTTGAGAGAATTCGGGCGATCGGCTACAAGTTCCAGTTTCCCTTCGACCAAGTGGACAGCAACATCGAAGTTTTGGGATAAAAACTGCTTCATGCTAGGGTCTGACTTGAAGCGTGTAGGTTTGAACAGTTCGTGAAAAAGAGATTCCTCACCAAGGACATAATCGCAAATCAGTTTAGCTGCAAGCGTCCCGTTCGTCATGCCCCATTTACGGAAGCCTGTAGCGATGAATACGCGATCGTTGTTCCGTGTGATCGGTCCGATATAAGGGACTTTATCAAGTGTGGTTAGATCCTGAGCTGACCATTGGAACAGTTTCTCTTTAATACCGAACGTCTGAGCGGCAAATTCCTCGAGAGCATGGTAATGGAATGATGTATCCACACCTTGCCCTGTCTTATGGCTTTCTCCACCAATCAACAACACTGGTTTCCCATTGTATTCAGCCGTGCGGATGGAACGTTTCGGTTCATCGATCGACAAGTACATCCCCTCAGGCACTTCTTTCTCAGGTTCTATGGCAAGGAGGTAGGAACGCTCGGCATACATGCGGCTGAAATAGAGCCCTTTTCCATCGTAAAAAGGGAAGTGGCTGCATGAAACCAATTTCTCACAGGCAAGTGTATGCCCATCCCCCGTTTGAATCTCTATGCGGTCCTTTTCTTTCACATCTGTCGCTTTGGTATGTTCAAAAATTTCCCCGCCCATTTTAACGAATTCGTCAATGAGAGCAGCTAAGTACTTGATCGGGTGGAAGCGGGCCTGATCCTTCATGCTTAGCGCTTGGGTAGCTTCCATTTCGAAAGGCAGGGCGTCAATTGTGCCGCCTGGAATGCCCAGCTTTTGATAGGCTTCATACTCATTTTTTAATTTGCGCGCACCTTGCTTAGTGGTTGAGAAAAGGTAGGCATCCTCTTTCACCCAGTTGCAGTCGATCTGATATTTATCAATCCATTCTTCCATGGATTGCAAGGCACTCATTTGGGCCTGGTAATAGAGGGATGCCTCCTCTTCACCAAAATGATTCAATAATTCGTGGTAGATTAATCCGTGTTGAGCAGTTACTTTTGCGGTTGTATGACCTGTCGTACCATTCAATAACTCGTCCGCCTCGATAAGAGTTACTTTTTTCCCTGCTTTCGCTAGAAGGTAAGCGGTCGTAATCCCGGTCATCCCTCCACCAACGACAGCCACCTCTGTCGTTGTATCTTCCTTCAGAGCTTCAAAAGTGGGCAGTGACATATTTTCACGCCATAAGGGTTCTGGCTGAGTCCATTTCTCGTGTTGTTCCATGACTTTCCCTCCTGAGTGACTCGTTTCTTTCAGTCTTTCCCTGTCTGAAGGTTTCATGTATTTTTCCATGGAAAAATTAACAACATTTAGGCTTTGTAGTATACTTGAACAAGATGGGAAGAAACGTATGAAGGTGGTAAGCAGGATGGAAGTATTCGTGGCGCGGCAGCCGATTTTGACAGTTGAGAATGATATATTTGCCTATGAACTACTGTATCGGAACAGTGAAGAAAACCGGTTCGTTCCTATGGATGGAAGTCAGGCAACCTCAGAAGTATTGATGAACAGTTTCGTTACGATCGGCTTAGAGCGTTTGTCACAAAACAAGCCATGTTTTATCAATTTCACGGAGGATCTTCTGCTGGAACAAGTCCCTGAATACTTTAATTCTGAACAACTGGTCGTGGAGATCCTTGAACACGTTTCTTTCAGCCTTGACCTTATCCGAGTGTGCAGAACCTTGAAGGAAAAAGGATATTTAATCGCGCTGGATGATGTCATCGATATTGACAGGCCTTCGGTGTATGAACTCCTTCATTATGTGGACATTTTAAAAGTGGACATACGGGAAGTGACAGACGAGAACCGGGGCCGGATCATTCAGTTAGGGAAAGAGTATGGGGTGACGTTGTTAGCGGAAAAAGTGGAAACCCATGAAGAGCATCAACGGTGCATAGAAGAAGGTTTCTCCCTCTTCCAGGGGTTTTATTTCAGTAAGCCGGTGATCGTAAAAGGGATGGATATCCCTTTTCTTTCCTCCACCTATTTTCAAATGATCCAAGAGCTTACAGCTACGAATGACGACATTAATATTGAAAAAGTAACGGAAATTATGGAACAGGATCTAGCCCTTACTTACAAATTGCTCCGCTTGATCAATTCATCCCAGCAACGGACAAGAGTACCGATCCAATCCATCAGACAAGCCGTCATGCTGTTAGGGACCGAAGGATTGAAAAAGTGGCTGTACGTATTATCAGTGGAACAAACCACGGCGGTTACCTCGACCCAATCCCAGCTTGTGATCAAAACGAGTCTTGTCCGTGCCAAACTTTGTGAACAGATGGCCGTCAGAATCAGGGCGGAAAAGAAGGCGGATGGTTATTTCCTGACCGGATTCATGTCGCTGATTGATGTAATCACCCAACGACCTTCGCATGAAGTGGTGGGCTCACTGCCCCTTGATGAAGAGATAAAGAATGCATTAGAGGGACAGCAGAATACGTACCGGCTCGTGTTGGATTTGGCTGTAGCGATGGAAACGGCAGATTTTGAATGGCTTGAAAAACACTTGGCTGAATGGAATTTATCCTATTCGGAAGTATTTGAAGTGTACGGCCAGGCTATTGCCTGGTCTGAACAGCTCTATCATGAGCATTTCACCGAGAAGGTAGAAAGATAGCGGAACGGTTGAATCCATGTTATGATTTCTGAAGATGCTCTCGCCAAGAGAGCCCTTTTTTTGTCAATATTGTTACCTAGGTAACGAAAAGGAGCACACATCATGAGTTTAATTTTTCACCATATCCAACAACTGTCGAGAAATGTGAATCAATTTTTGAATGAAGGATTGCGGGATGAAGATATTTATATGTCTCACTGGGCCGTATTGTTCCAATTGCACAGCCATGGAGGATCGATGACACAGGCAGATCTCAAAGACCGCTTGAATATCGAAGCACCTCCTTTATCGAGGGTTATCGCTAAACTGGAGGCTCTTGGGTATATCGCGAAAAACAAGAGCATTGATCAACGCACGAATGATATAACCTTGACGAAATCAGGAAGAGAACGCTATCCAGTTTGGCAGCAGGCTATACAAAAAGCAGAAGCGCGTTTATTAGAACGTTACGGTGATCAAAGGGAAGCGGTATTGGAAGAGCATGTCCTTACACTCTCCCGGCTGATTGAAGAGGAAAGGGGGAGAAGCGAATGAAAAGGGAACCCCGTTTATGGACATCCAGTTTTCTTAATGTTTGTGCGAGCAATTTTCTCGTCTTTTTAGTGTTTTATCTTTTGTTCGTGACGATGCCGATCTATTCGATGGAATCCATTGGAGTGGCCGAAGGGGAAGCCGGCTTAATTATTACGGTCTTCCTGCTGGCAGCCATTCTTATACGTCCACTTTCAGGACAGTGGGTGGAATCCTTTGGACGCAAGCCTGTGGTCGTAATCGCTTTAAGCATCTTTTTAGGAAGTTCCTTTTTGTATCTATGGTTCGACTCCTTTTCTGCCCTTTTAACCATTCGTTTCATACAAGGGATCGGTTTCGGGATGGGAACGACAGCTCTAGGGGCTATTGCTGCCGATGTTGTTCCAGATCAAAGAAAGGGGGAGGGGCTCGGTTATTTTGCGATGTCGATGAATTTCGCGATGGTGATTGGTCCTTTCATGGGTCTTACTTTAATACAAACGGCCGGGTTCACCGTGATGTTCTACGTTTGTGTCGCCCTGTCCGTCCTGGCTTTGCTTACTGGGCTTGTGATTCGTGTCGACCCTCTTCCTGTACCAGCGAAGAGAAGTATAGTCCCGAACATGCACAATCTTTTAGAAAAACCTGTGCTTCCTATTGCGTTGACCGGCGCCGTCATGGCGCTTGCGTACGCGGGAGTGTTATCGTTTGTTTCCGTCTATGCAAACCAGCTCGGCCTTGCAGAGGCGGCTAGTTATTTCTTCGTCGTCTATGCACTTGTACTGCTTGTCTCCCGACCATTTACCGGAAGGTGGTTTGATCAATATGGTGAAAATGTGATTGTGATCCCTTCGATTCTTATTTTTGGTACTGGGATGATGGTTTTAAGTTTTGCCAGCACGGCTTTTGTATTGCTTTTGGCTGGCGGATTGATCGGTCTCGGGTGGGGTACGCTCGTTCCGAGTATGCAGACCATCGCTTTGAAAAAAGTACCGGAAAGAGCAGGTTCAGCTACAGCCACTTTCTTTACGATTTTTGATATTGGCATTGGAGTAGGATCCTATGTTGTTGGAGCAGTTGCTACAGGTATTGGATTTTCCTCGCTCTATTTCAACAGTTCTTTTGTCGTATTGGGGGCTGTTTTCCTTTATATTCTCCTGCACGGAAGAAAGGTCCGCTCGAACGCTGAACATAAGATTGAATATAGTAGTTAAGAAGGAGGTCTTTTTCTCCTTCTTTTGTTACAATTAATTGAAAACGCTTACAAAATGAAGGGGGAAGGCCGTTTTGAAAAATAAAGAGAAACGGATAGAAACAGCAATGATCCATAATGATGAAAAAACAGGAAAGTATGACGGCAGCTTGACGACACCGATTTTTCAAACCTCCACCTTTTCTTTTTCTTCTGCAGCGGAAGGTGAAAGAAGGTTCGCTGGTGAAGAGGAAGGATACATTTATACGAGACTCGGAAACCCGACAGTGCGGACGTTGGAAAACCGCATCGCCACTCTTGAGGGTGGCGATCGTGGTTTGGCTTTCGCTTCAGGCATGGCTGCTGTATCCGCCGTATTAATAGCACTCACTAAAGCTGGTGACCATGTATTATGTTCGAACGGTCTGTATGGCTGTACTTATGGTTTACTGAAGATGTTTGAAGAAAAATATGCGATCACTCATGATTTCAGCTATATGGAAACAGAGGAAGATGTGAAGGCGAAGATCACTCCGGAAACCCGTTGTATCTTTATAGAGACCCCGATTAATCCGACGATGAAAATCATCGATCTTAGTATGGTGGCCCGGGTGGCGAAAGAACATGGCATCCCGGTCGTTGTCGATAACACTTTCTGCACACCATACCTCCAGCGACCATTGGATCTTGGGTGTGATATTGTTTTGCACAGTGCCACCAAATACATCGGTGGTCACGGAGATGTCATTGCAGGCCTGGTCGTAGGAAAAAAAGAATTTATGGATGACTTGGCTATGGCTCAACAGAAAGATATCGGCGGTGTCCTGTCCCCCTTTGATGCCTGGCTTTTACTCAGGGGCTTAAAGACTCTTCATGTACGTATGGATCGCCACAGCATAAATGCTCTTGATCTGGCTAAAAGGCTGGATAACCACCCAAAAGTAAAACACGTGTATTACCCAGGAATGGAAGGGAACGAGCAATTCAACATCGTTGAAAAGCAAATGAAAACAGGCGGAGGTGTGCTTGCTTTTGAAATAGAAGGAGGTAAAAAAGAAGCCCAGCAATTCATGGATCGCCTCCATCTGATTCAAATTGCGGTCAGCCTTGGTGATGCCGAAACCCTCATCCAGCATCCGGCCACCATGACTCATGCAGTCGTTCCAGAAGAAAAGAGGCAGGAAATGGGCATTACGGATACACTCATCCGCCTATCCGCTGGCCTTGAATCCGTTGAGGACATTTGGGAAGATCTGAATCAGTCTTTGAAAGAAGGATAAGAGCCGATACATCATCCGGAGCTCTATGGTACATAGGGCTCTTTTGATTTCACATTTTAATGCTGCTAGCGGTCTTTAAGAGGCTGTGAGGAATGGTTTGTCTTGCTCCATCGTCCTGGCTGTCTTTCCCTTTCCACACATTCAAGTGGAACAATAGCTAGCGGATATGTGTTTATCCATCATCACATCGGGAAAAGTAATACCAGTGTGAAGAGAAATGAAAGTTCAAGCATGCCGCTTAAAAAAACATAGAAGGGACGATGGAGTTATGTTAAAAAAACTATTTGGTAATAACAAAAGTGTGGAGGAACAAATTGTTGCTCCGGTAAATGGAAAAGTGGTTCCCCTTGATGATGTGGACGACCCTGTATTTAGTCAGCGAATGATGGGGGACGGCGTAGCTATTGAACCGACTGACGGGAAAGTAGTAAGCCCGGTATCCGGTGAAATCGTCCAGCTTTTCCCTACTAACCATGCCGTAGGGATAAAAACGAAGTCAGGTGTGGAAGTACTTGTACACATCGGCCTTGAAACGGTTTCGATGGAAGGGGAAGGTTTTGAAGGGCATGTCACCACTGGAGACAAAGTAAACGCGGGTGATCATTTGATTACGTTTGATATGGATCTGGTTAAAGAAAAAGCGAAAAGCACGATTACACCTGTAGTCATTACAAACTATGATGATGTGGTCGAAAACTTTGATCCTTCCTATAGCGATGGCGCAAACGCTGGCGAATCTACCATCGCTACACTGAAAACGAAATAATAGACGACCAAGGCCTGATGTACCAAACGTGTACATCAGGCTTTTTCTGGATGTATGATCCAGAAAAAGGGAGTTTTCATGGCGGAGGAGAGTGGGATGTTTTATAATGGGGCAAGAAGGAAGACGGATAAGTAGAAAAGGGAGGAGAAGCGTGATGTCTAAGCGTGATACAGAGCTGCGAAACAAAGTGGAGACAGAAGTACAAAATCACAAACAAACCTTAGAAGCGGATATGTACCGTCAGAATTATCATCATATGCCGCCTGTCGGTCTGATGAACGATCCAAATGGATTCATACAATGGAAAGGGACATATCATCTCTTTTATCAGTGGATGCCTTTCGATACAGCTCATGGGGCAAAATACTGGGGACATTACACTTCTGCAGATCTTGTGAATTGGAAGCATGAGGCTGTGGCTTTGACTCCATCCGAATGGTATGACAAGGATGGGGTTTATTCGGGGAGCGCTGTCGTGCATGATGATCAATTGCACCTTTTCTATACGGGAAATGTGGAAGGGGAACATGGACCTGAGGCAGAATATCAATGTCTTGCTGTATCTAGGGATGGTGTCCATTTTGAGAAAAAAGGCGTCATCATTGAAACACCAAAAGGGTACACAGCTCATTTCAGAGACCCGAAAGTATGGAAGAAGGGTGACCTATGGTACATGGTGGTTGGAGCTCAAACAGGGGATAAGCAGGGGAAGGCTGTATTGTTCCGTTCGACTGACCTTTATTCATGGGAACACGTAGGCCCTATTGCCGGAAGTAATGAAGGGGAGCTGGGTGAGTTTGGCTATATGTGGGAGTGTCCGGATTTATTCGAACTGGATGGTGCAGACGTGCTTATGGTCTGCCCCCAGGGACTTGAGGCTGATGGTATGGACTATGCAAATACATATCAGAGCGGGTGTTTTATTGGGCAATGGGATGAAAGCTCTGAAACATTCCAACACGGAGATTTTCGTGAGCTTGATCGAGGCTTCGAGTTTTATGCTCCTCAAACGACAACGGACGAAAAAGGAAGAAGGATCCTTGTCGGCTGGATGGGGGTCCCGGAGCAATATGAACAAGCACATCCCACGGTTGAACATGGATGGGTCCATTGCTTGACGATCCCGCGTGAATTGAAGTGGGATGGCGAAAGAATCATACAAACCCCTCTGCCTGAGCTTGCCTCAATGCGAGGACCAGTTTTAATGCATTCATCCATTACGATTGAAAATGATCAAAAAGGCGTGAGAGGGGTACAGGGGAGATCGATTGAGCTGAACCTCGATATTGAATCATTGGAGGATATGTTCGCCATCGAACTTTTTCAGTATGCTTCTTTGAGTTACAAAAATCATGTCATAACATTATCAAGACCGCATTTAGAAGACCGTTCCAAAACAGAGTTTCGTCGCGTGAAATTGAAGGACGGATTAAAGAACCTCCGTTTATTTATTGATCAGTCTTCACTGGAAATTTTCATTAATGGAGGGGAAGAGGTACTGACTTCCAGGATTTATCCTCAAGCAGAGGAAGAGCATATTCTCTTTACCTCATTAGGATCCACTACTTTCTCTGTTGAAAAGTGGAATTTGAAAGGGTATGAGTATTCTTAATAGGAAAAGGGGCTCGCTTTTTGAATTCCTTATTATTGTGGTAAGATAACTTTATGTAAATCGCACGAAGGGGTCATGTTTATGAGTCAATCTCCAAAAAAGATGAAAGCGAATGAACGAAGAGAGTTTATTCTCGCTTTATTAAAACAAAAAGGTGCGCCTGTCACAGGTAGTTCTCTTGCCGAGGAAATGAACGTGACCCGGCAAGTCATTGTCGGTGATGTCTCCCTGCTGAAAGCAAAGAATGAGCCGATTGTCGCCACGAGTCAAGGGTACATGTATATGATGGATGGAAAAGATGACCTGCCCTATCAACGTACGATTGTATGCAAGCACCAGGGGGACGAAACAGAACAGGAACTCAATATTCTGGTTGATCATGGTGTTCATGTCCAGGATGTCGTTGTCGAACACCCTATTTATGGTGATTTAACATCCAGACTTACCATTTCGAATCGCCGTGATGTAAAGAAATTCATCGAGAAAGTGAACAGCACCAAAGCCTCTTACTTACTCGAATTGACAGGCGGCATCCATACGCATACCATTGCAGCGGACAGCCAGGAAGCCCTTGATGAGGCAGAGACGGCATTGGAAGAAGCAGGTATATTGATGACGAAATAACAGGGATATCTTGAGAAGAGATAGGCATTCTGAAAAGGAAGCTTATCTCTTTTTACTTATTTCATATAAAGACGACATGGGAAGCATGTCTTAATCAATGAACGAAAGGAATATGATATATTTATATCATGATTTCTTGTTAGAAAAAGGAAGGTGGCCACGTTGAACATCCTGCCGATTTTTGTGAGTATCATTCTTACCTTGAACGTGTTGCTTGCCTTAGCCATCATCTTCCTTGAACGAAGAGATGCGAGTGCAACATGGGCGTGGTTGATGGTTTTACTATTTATCCCTGTCGCAGGTTTCTTTCTTTATTTGATCTTCGGGCGCCGGCTCAGCAATAAAGAAATATTCACCTGGGACAAAAAAAGTCGTCTTGGACTTCTTGCCGCTGTCCAGGAACAATTGACAGCCATTAAGAATAACGAGTTGAAAGTCCAGCATGAAGATATCATTCCATATGAAGATTTAATTTATATGCATCTAAAAAACAACGATGCACTATTATCGCAAAACAACCAAGTTGAAATTTTTACAGATGGTCAAAAGAAGTTTCATGCACTTATTGAAGATCTTGAAAAAGCAGAAGATCATATTCATTTGCTCTATTATATTTTAAGAGATGATAACTTAGGGCACCGCCTGGCAGATGTGTTGAAGCGGAAAGCCATGGAAGGTGTGGAAGTCAAGCTTTTGTATGATGACATGGGTTCAAGATTATTGAAGCGTTCCTATATACGGAGCTTGAAAGAAGCGGGCGTGCAAGTGGAATCGTTTTTCCCTTCCTTTATCCCTAAAGTGAATATGAAAATTAATTACCGAAACCACAGAAAACTCGCAATTATCGACGGTGAAATCGGGTATATTGGTGGTTTCAACATCGGAGACGAATATTTGGGCTTTAATAAAAGGTTTGGATATTGGCGGGACACCCATTTGCGCGTGGAAGGAGAAGCAGTGAACAACATGCAGACACGCTTCATCCTCGACTGGAATCACGCCTCACGCAGAGATATTGTGTATGAGCAGCGGTATTACCAGGCTAAACCCAAAGGCGATGTGGGCATGCAGATCGTATCCAGTGGTCCTGATTCGGAATGGGAGCAAATCAAGCATGGCTACTTGAAAATGATCCTTTCAGCGAAAAAGTATGTGTACATTCAAACCCCATACTTCATCCCTGACGACAGCTTACTGGATGCGCTCCGTGTAGCGGTCCTGTCAGGAGTGGATGTGAGAATCATGATTCCTAATAAGCCGGATCATCCATTTGTGTACTGGGCAACATTTTCAAACATTGGAGATATGTTAAAAGCAGGTGCAAGCATTTACGTCTACCAAAAAGGATTCTTACACGCCAAGACAATTGTCGTTGATGGAAAAATAGCTTCGGTAGGTACAGCGAACATTGATGTGCGGAGCTTCCGTCTGAACTTTGAAGTGAACGCCTTTTTGTATCATCCAGAAGTGGCGCAGTCATTAGCCGACCGTTTCCATGAGGACATTGTCGAGTCGACTGAGCTTACATTTAAGCTTTATCATGCCAGGACGAAATGGATCCGCTTCAAAGAAGCCATCTCAAGGCTATTATCACCAATTCTATAATTATTTTACCGGGGTTCGTTACTTAGTTTAGCGCCAGGGGTGGTTGGGAAGCCACTCGCTTTCCAACCACCCTTTCTATGTAAGGGAGAAACGAACCCCTTCGCCCACAAGGACTGTCCTCCACTAACCCTGTGCTGTACGTAGAATTTGCTATATATCAAGCAGTAGGATGACAAACACCTGCCCCAGGGCGCTTCAATTACTCGCCTCAACCAAGTTGGAATGAGGGGTTTCTATAAGTGGTTTCGAGACCTTGATATAGCAAAGGGGCGGAGGGGGATGAGGAGGCTCACCAAGCTCCAACGGAAAGCGAGTCATCACCCGTCGTCCCCATCCACTCAACAAAAGTCTCGAAATCATGTCTTCCTGCCAAGTAATTGAATAAATTAAAAAGCCCTGCGCATCTTGCGCAGGGCTTTTTGAGAGAGGTTGTTTTGGTATTGGTTTTCCTTTGTAGCACGAGAAAGGCTGAAGGGAATTCTTTTATCTAATAGCTACCTGGAGGGGGGATCGATCGTATCTATTGGATGTCGAATCCCCATCAGCGTTTCTACTTTTAAATCTTTCTTTATCACGTATTCTTCATATCTGTTCAATTATTGAGAGGTTAGCGTGATTTGGACGGTGGTTGGTTTGCCGTCACGGTAAACTTTAAGCTCTGCTGTATCTCCGTCTTGTGCTTGGTTGTAGAGATACTGTCGCAGGCTGATGAGAGACTCGATTTCATTGCCGTCGATGGCGGTGATCACATCGTATTTTTCGAGTCCTGCTTCATCAGCAGGGGAGCCTTTTTCGACGCCTTGGACAAGGACGCCTTCGGTTACTTCTTCTGGCAACCCTAGCTCACGTTGTAACACAGGGTTAGGGATTTGGTTTAAGTCTTGCAGGGAAACTCCCATGTAAGGACGCTCAACTTCTCCGTTTGTCTCTAAGTCTTCGATGACAGGTTTAGCAACGTCCATAGGGATAGAGAATCCAATTCCTTCAACTTCTGCTTTTGCGATTTTCATAGAGTTGATTCCAATGACTTCGCCTTGCAGATTGATGAGCGCACCGCCACTGTTACCTGGGTTGATGGCTGCATCGGTTTGAAGGACTTCGGTCTGCCAATCTGGCTGTTGATCACCGTTAATATCGACTGGAATATTACGGTTTAAACCACTGACGATCCCTTTCGTTACGGATCCTGCGAACTCCATGCCAAGTGGGTTACCGATGGCTATGGCTGTTTGCCCGACCTCTACGTCACTGGATTTACCCAGTTCAGCAACCTTTTGCACATGTTCGCTATCTATTTGTAAAACGGCCAGGTCTGTTAAAGGGTCACTACCTTTTAATTCGGCTTTCACTTTTGTTCCATCACTCAGAATAACTTCAAGTTCTGAAGCATTTTCTATGACGTGATGGTTGGTGGCAACAAAAGCTTTCCCGCCTTCTTCCTTATAAATGACCCCGGAACCTGTACCGGCTTTTTTAGCGCCTTGTCCTGTATTTTGGACATTACTGATTCCAACAACCGCTTCGGAAGCTTCATTAACTGCTTGAGTCACTTCCTCCTGGTTTTTCCCGAGATTCAGTTCATTGGCTTGTGCTGTCGGCTTTTCTGTATTGATATCTATAGAAATGCCCTGCCACTGAAAAACGGTGGTAACTAGAAAAACAGCTGCAATGGCTCCTAAAACACTGAAAGCTATACCGGAACGTTTGTATTGTTTCTTATCATTTCGCTTCTGTTCATCAAACATTAGAGAAACGACGCCCCTTTCAATAAGATTCGCTGTTGATCTTTGGTGTTTCCCTCTGACAATTTTTATTCTACGACAGAGTTATGGAATGACTTTGGTGTAAATGTGGAAAAAGTGTGGAATGTAGGAGTAAACTAAAAAAATATGAGAGAATAAAGCAAGAGCAGATGTGGATAGAGGAGGATGCCATCTATGAATCAGATGATTGGACTGGTAGAAGACGATCCGAATATTCGAGATATTGTAGAAGGTTATTTAAATAAAGAAGGGTATCAGGTGATCGCTGTAGATACGGCAGAGAAGGCCTGGGATATTTTTCAGGAACAGACCCCTGACCTTTGGGTGCTGGACATCATGCTTCCTGGAATGGATGGCTATGAGTTTTGTAAAAAAATACGTCAGATTTCAGAAGTTCCGATAATTATTATATCAGCCAAAGATGAAGAGGTAGATAAAATTCTCGGCCTGGAACTGGGTGGGGATGATTACTTAACCAAACCTTTCAGTCCGAGGGAGTTAGTGGCAAGAGCTAAGCGCCACTTGAAACGTTGGCAAGCCATGAAGCCGAGTGAAGATGAGGCACAGGAAACCATCGTAGCTGGTGAACTTGAATTGAATGATGCGGAGAGACAAGCCTATTTTCAAGGTGAAGAGATCGAAGTGACAACAAAAGAGTTTGAGATGCTGAAAATCCTGGCTTCTCAAGAGAATCGTGCCTTTGCCCGTGAAGAACTGTTGATCAAAGTGTGGGGAGAAGATTATTACGGCAGTGATCGTGCGGTCGATGACCTGATCAAGCGATTACGTAAAAAGATGAAAGACCTGCCGATTGAAACGGTGTGGGGACACGGCTATCGATTGAAGGAGAAGCGTACATGAAGCTTTTGTATCAATTGAATGCCGCTTTTGCAACGTTAATTATCGTCATTATGTCGATCACCGCCTTTTTTATCTACTCGCTGCTCATGGACATGCTTATTCAGGATGAACAGCGCCAGCTTAAGGGGAGAGCAGATCTTCTGGTAGACATTATCAATGATCAGGATCCTGAGCGGAGCCCTGAACTCTCCCAGCTGTTGCAGGACCGAAATTACCCGATCGTATTATTCGATAGGGAAAGTGATGAGATATTATTCCGTACGATGCCTGCTGTCGTAGCGTATGCCTGGGTGGAACGTTATGAGGAGGAACTCATCGATCAGGAAGTTTGGGAAACGATGGGGGAGAAATACGTGGCTTATGACTTTCCTGTGAGCTCAGATGAGAGTCAAGTCCTCGTCATGGCAACCCCGCTCAATGACTTGCAAGCCGTCCAATCCGTTTTTGCCTCACGTATGATTGTTGTTTTTCTCATCGGCTTATTCCTTGCGATCCTTGTGAGTTATGTGTTGACCTGGCGTCTCGTAACCCCTCTTACAAAATTGAAGGAAGAAGTGAAAAAGATCGAAAAGCGTCAGTTCTCTGATGTGAAAAAAGTTCATGCTTCCGGAGAAATTGGTGAAGTAGAGCAGAGTCTCAGACACATGGCTGCAGAGCTCTCCAGGTATATCCACTCCCAAAAGCAGTTCTTTCAAAATGCATCCCATGAACTTAAAACGCCTTTGATGTCGATTCAAGGGTATGCAGAAGGGATCAGGGATGGAGTGTTTGAAGGAGAAGCGGCAGAAAAAGGTTTGAATGTCATGGTGAGTGAGACCGAACGCTTGAAAAAGATTGTGAATGAAATGATCCTGTTAGCCAAGCTTGACAGCAGCGAAGATGTGTATAACCCGGAAGGAACGGAAATATCTGAAGTGGTTAGTCAAGCGAGGGATCGGCTGTATCCACTTGCCAAGGAAAAAGGGATTGCATTGCGAACGAAAGATATTCATTCTTACCATACATTCGTTGACAGGGAACGAGTCCTTCAGGCGATGATCAATATATTAAGCAATGGGGTCAGACATGCAGAGAGTACAGTGATCATGACTACAGAGAAAGGGCAGGATCAGTATCGAGTAAAAGTAATCGACGATGGTCCTGGTATTCCAGAGGAACTTCTACCTCAGCTTTTCGAACGTTTTATTAAAGGAAAAGAAGGGGAAACAGGGCTTGGGCTTGCCATATCCAGAGCAATCATTGAACGGAGTGGTGGAGAGATCCATGCCTACAACAGGGAAGACACGTCTGGTGCAGTTTTTGAAATTGTATTCAGTCAAAAAGAGTGAGATATACCAAACATGGTATAATAGAAGGCAGAGAACGATTCCATATGGAAGTGAGGAAATACACAATGGAAGCAAAACCTTGTATCGATTCATTAACAGTAAAAAGTTCACACGTTTTACCTCCGGATACGAATAGTCACGGAACGTTATTCGGTGGAAAGCTGATGGCACATATTGATGATGTAGCAGCGATTGCAGCAGTCAGACATGCCAGAAAGCCGGTGGTGACGGCATCTACAGATTCCGTCGACTTTCTGCAGCCGGTTTTTGAGGGAGATACCATTTGTCTGGAGGCATTCGTCACATGGACACATAATACGTCCATGGAAGTGTTCGTCAAAGCAACGACAGAGAACCTTCTGACTGGAGAAAGAAAGGTTTGCACAACCGCTTTCTTATCCATGGTAGCCGTGGACGAAAAGAATGAACCATCCCCGGTACCAGGGGTTTACCCTGAATCTGATGAAGAAAAGTGGCTGCATGAAAATGCGCAGAAGCGTCATGAACACAGGAAAAACAGAAGGAAAGAATCGAAGGAGCTGGCTGAGAAGTTTGGTACGAGCCTTCCTTGGAAACGCGACTGTTAAAAAAAGCTCGGCTGCCTATAACGGCAGCCGAGCTTTTTTCTATTTGAGCCGAACGAGCTCAGGTTGACGCTGTTCTTCTTCATGACGGGTCGTTGTACAAAGAGAATCCCAATCGTGGGCTGCTCCGTCTCTCATAGTAATGATGCGATCAGCGATCGCTCTCGAGTCCTCGCGGTCGTGGGTGACGAAAATAGAAGTCGTGCCTGTTTGTTTAATGATTTCTTTCAATTCACTTCTGATTTTGATTTGCAGGTCTGCATCCAAATTACTAAATGGTTCATCCAAAAGAAGAAGGGAAGGCTCAGGAGCCAAGGAACGAGCCAGAGCTATTCGCTGCTGCTGTCCGCCACTTAATTCATGAGGGTATCTCTTTGCATAGCTGCTCATGTTCACCAGTTCCAGTACTTCGTGTACGCGATTCTTCCGTTCTTTCCTTTTCCAATTCTTTAACCCGAACTGCACATTTTCATAAACCGTCATATGAGGGAATAGAGCATAATCTTGAAAGACCATGCCAATTCCTCTTCTTTCAGGTAGGACAAACGTCCGTTCATCGGTCATCGTCTGATTTCCAATTTTTATCGTTCCCTTGGAAGGTGTTTCAAGACCACACAAAAGACGCAGTACGGTACTCTTTCCACTGCCACTTTCACCAAGAATGGAGATGATCTCTCCTTGTTCGATATCAAGGTTGAAATGGTGGATCGTCAAATTCTTTGCGTTTTTATATCCAAAACAGAGATCTTTGATTTGAACGTACATATCAATTCGACTCCTTTTCTAAAACTTGATGAAAAACAAAAACAGCAATGGCACTGATGACAACGATAATGATGGAGGCGAGAGCCGCCTCATGTATTTGTTCATCACTCGCGTATTTAAAAGCATTCGTCGATAGCGTTCCAAAGTTAAACGGTCTCAAAATCAAGGTGAGAGGCAGTTCTTTTATGATTTCGATAAAAGCAAGCAGAAACCCGCTGATGAGCGGAGCTTTGATCATTCTTAAATCGACTTTGAAAAAGGTACGCGTCATGTTCATGCCCAGCATTCTTGAAGCTTCCGTGTACTTATTGCCGATTTTATCAAAACCGGATTCGATGGAATTGTACCCGATGGCAAGGAAGCGAATGATATAGGCAGAGATTAAGATGACTAAACTCGTACTCAGAAATAGGCGGCTTTCCATACCAGTAGTTTCGTAAAAGTTAGAAAGACCATTATCCAAACCAATAAAAACGGTACTGATCCCGACAGCGATGACGGCTCCCGGAATGGAATATCCTAAGATCGTCACTTTTGCTGCCGACTTTGATAAGGCGCTCTGATGCATTCTGGAAAAGTTGGCGATAATCACAGCAAACAAAACGATCAGTAAGGCACCAACGAAAGAGACAAGAAGTGAATTCCAAATGAGTGTCGTAAATTCGGGAGATGCGATTTTTTCAAAAGTCAATAACATCCAGTCGACGAGCTGTACGAATGGAATGAGAAATCCTAATAAGAAAATAAACAAACAGTATCCAAAAGCCCCCCATGCCTTCCATCCTTTTAGCTGAGTAGGGTGGAGGGGTCGAGCTTTAGCTGTTGTCGATGCATATTTTTTACGGCCACGGAGCACTTTTTCTAAAGTAAGGATGGCAAACACAATAAACATAAGTGTGGCCGAAAGTTTGATGGCTGAATTGAGATCATTCATCCCGAACCATGTTTGGAAAATCGCTGTACTGAACGTCGGTACACCGAAATATTGAACCACTCCGTAGTCATTTAATACTTCCAAAAGCACAAGACTTACGCCACCGACAATCGCTCCGCGTGATATAGGGAGTACTACTCTGAAAAAGATATCTACTGGAGAGCGGCCGAGGAGTCTGGCATTTTCAATGAGTGATGCGGACTGATTCGCTAGAAAAGCTCTTGTGATCGTGTACACATAAGGAAAGAGAAAGAGCGTGAATATAAAGACGGCCCCCGGCAGATTGAGAATATTGAAATAGACTTGATCCACCTCAATGCCCCAATTGTTTCGTAATGTTGTTTGGATGACGCCTGTATAATTCAAAATCCCGTTATATGTGTACCCCGCAATATAGGGCGGGATGGCCAGTGGCAGGATCAGCGCCCATTTAAAGAACTTTTTCATAGGAAACTCATAGGCTGACACGATCCATGCTAAACTCGTACCGATGATGATGGTTAAAAATCCTGTGAAAACAATAAGCAAACCGGTATTTTTTAATAAATCCGGCAAGATGTATTCCTGGATGTGATTCCAGTTTTCAGCCTTTTGTGTATAGAAGTTGAAGAGGATCGTCATGTTGGGAATGAGAATCAAAATGACAATCGCCAGGCTGAGGATCGACCAAATGTTCATGTACCCAGGAAGCTTACGTAACAAATTCAAGCGTGACACGTCCTTTATCCTACCAATCGCTCAGCCTTGAATGAAAAAAGCCGGAGAACTTTCTTCATTCAAGGTTGAGTCCGCTTTAATGATAACAGTTCTCAACTGTTTTGTATAGAAAAAACCGCACCATGGAAGGCATGATGCGGGGAGTGGGCTCTTATTATTTCCAGCCAACTTCATTCATGATTTGAATTGCACGATCGTTGTTCTCTCCAAGTTCATTCAGACGAATGTCCTGCTCTTTGAACTCACCCCAGCTTTGCAGAAGCTCAGAAGGCTCTACATTAGGGTTGACCGGGTATTCATAGTTTGCTTCAGCAAATTGTTTTTGTGCTTCCTCTTTAGAAAGGAACTCAATGAACTTCTTCGCGTTTTCCGTGTTTTGGCTGCTTGCTGTCACACCAACACCACTGATGTTTACGTGAGTACCTGTTGTATCCTGGTTCGGGAACATGATTTCTAGCTGTTCCGCAACTTTAACTTCTTCTTCATCTTCAGAATTCAACATTTTACCCATGTAGTAGGTATTCATAACGGCTACATCACCTTCACCGGCAGCTACAGCTTTTGCCTGGTCACGGTCTCCACCTTGAGGGTCACGGGCCATGTTGTCCACAATGCCTTGTGCCCATTCTTTCGCAGCTTCTTCACCTTCAGTAGCAATCATAGAAGCGACAAGGGACTGGTTGTAAATATTAGAAGATGAACGGATCAGGACTTTATCCTGGAATTCATCTTTTGTCAGGTCCATATAAGTTTGAACGTCTTCTTCATTTACGCGTTCTTTATGGTAAGCAATGACACGAGCACGTTTCGTCAATCCGAACCAGTTGTTATCTTCATCGCGGAATTTCTCCGGAATGTTTTCACTTAATACATCACTTTCAATGGGCTGCAGAAGCTCTTGGGACTTCGCACGGTGCAGACGGCCAGCATCCGCTGTGATTAAAAGATCGGCTTCAGAAGCTTCACCTTCACGGTCAAGACGTGCAATCAACTCATCGTCTTTTCCTTCAATGACGTTGACTTTAATGCCTGTTTCTTCCTCGAACTTGTCGTAAAGCTCCTGGTCAGTATCATAGTGACGCCCAGTGTAAAGGTTCACCTCTCCACCAGTTTCTTCTGAAGCGTTCTCTTCGCTGTTTTCTTCTGTGTTCGTTGTTTCTTCTTCATTCGATTCCGTTGCTTCTTCCTGATCGTCTCCGCCGCAAGCAGCAAGTACGAACATAGAAAGGATAAGGATAAAGCTCATTAAAAACCATTTGTTTCTCATGTTCTTTCCACCTCTTATGTAAAATTTTATCAATCATTGATAATGATTTTCATTCCAGATTCAATTTTAATAGATTTAGGAAAGAAGTCAAGTGAATATTGAGAATTTTTTTCATTTAGATGATGATAAGGTTTCATATTCTATTACGCTATATGGCAGGATTGTGGGAGACTCAGTTTCGAGATGTTTTCGGGCTTCGTTACCTTATTGGGCGTCGGGGATGGCTGGGAAGTTACTCGCTTTCCTGTGGGGGAGTGGCGAGCTTCCTCGGGCTACGCCCTGCGGGATCTCGCCGATTTCCTTTCTCCCACGGGAGTCTCGCCACTTCCCAACCACACCATTCGTTGTATGGGTGTAACGAACCCATGTACCAAGTTTGGTGGTCTTCTACTATCCAACTGTTAGGGGGGAAAACGCTTTGGATTAGGCTTTTCTGTGCTAGGCGAGTTGTTCTTTCATCCTTTCCTAATAATCATACGAGCTGTCCTTATAGTAGTGGTTTCGAGGACCTTTTATGATAAAGGGGCGGAGGGGAATGGCGAGACTCCTGCGGGAAAAAAGTGCAGGGTGAGACCCCACAGTCCGAGGAGGCTCACCGCGCTCCCGCGAAAAGCGAGCTATTCCCCGCAGCCCCCGTCACTCAACAAAAGTCTCGAAACTGAGTATTCAACTAAAGGGAGCGTTAGTGGAATGGGGGTTGTTTGATAGATAAGGAGTAGAGGGTGGGGAGCACGTATGGTAAAATAGTTGAGTTCTTATAGTTGTTGGTTTGTTTGTAAGCAATTATGGGAACTGACTTTATATGGAAAAATATAACTTAAAGAGGTGAAGGTTATGGTGGAAGATATACTTACTTTTCTGAACGACTGGATGTGGGGAACCATACTCGTTGCTGCCTTGCTCGGCTTAGGCTTATGGTTTTCGATTAAACTGAATTTTGCCCAGTTTACATACATACCAGAAATGTTCCGGGTCCTTTTTGATAAGCGATCCATTTCTGCAGAGGGCAAAAAAGGAACGTCTCCGTTCCAGGCATTTGCTATTAGTACCGCCTCCCGTGTTGGTACGGGTAACTTAGCAGGAGTGGCCGCTGCGATTACGGTCGGGGGGCCCGGCGCTGTTTTCTGGATGTGGATTGTAGCCATTCTTGGCGGAGCCTCAAGCTTTATTGAAAGTACACTTGCACAAATCTATAAAGTCCCTGAAGAAAAACAGTATCGAGGCGGTCCAGCCTATTATATTGAAAAAGGGTTGAAAAACAGAGGACTTGGGATTGTTTTCGCAATCACCATTACATTTACGTACGGATTAGTTTTCAGTTCTGTTCAATCCAATACGATTCGTCTAGCTTTTGAAAATTCCTTTGATATGGATAAATGGTTGCTTGGCGGCATTCTTACTTTTATTGTAGCTATTATTATTTTTGGTGGGTTAAAACGAATCGCTCAAGTGACCCAGTTCATCATTCCGATTATGGCTATTTTCTATATCATTCTTGCAGCATACGTATTGGTTGTGAACATTGGACAGGTGCCGACGATGTTTGGACAAATTTTCGCTGGTGCTTTCGGCTTTCGTGAAGTTGCCGGGGGTACGTTCGGCGGTATGATTCTTATTGGGATTAAGCGTGGATTATTCTCCAACGAAGCAGGAATGGGGAGTGCGCCAAACGCAGCTGCTACATCTGAGGTCACGCACCCTGTCAAACAAGGGTTGATTCAAACATTGGGCGTATTCACAGATACTTTGCTTATTTGTAGTGCGACTGCTGTCATTATTCTCTTTGCCGGAGACTATGTAGGAACAGACCTTGATGGAATTCAGCTGACTCAGGAGGCATTTGAATCTGAACTCGGCGCATGGGCGGCCGTTTTCATTGCCATAGCTATCTTCCTTTTCGCATTCAGCTCAATCATCGGGAACTATTACTATGGAGAGACGAACATCGAATTCATCAAAACAAGTAAACCAGCGATCTTTATTTACAGAGTAGCTGTACTGTTTATGGTCATGTTCGGTGCGATTGCTGAGTTTGGTCTTGTATGGTCACTGGCCGACTTGACGATGGGGATCATGGCATTGATCAACTTATATGCGATTTTCCGATTATCATCCGTGGCATATGCTGCACTGCAAGACTATCGTAAGCAGAAGAAAGCAGGGAAAGATCCGGTCTTTTATCAAGACCATCTCCCGGGTGTCGACGGGATGGAATACTGGAGAAGAGATCAGACTTCAGAAAAGGAACATGGTTAACAAACATAAACAGCCTCAGGATTTCGTTCCAGAGGCTGTTTTTTCTTTTATGCGCGAACGGCATCCATTTATAGGATGCCGTTCGCGCCAAACGAGGCCAGAATCGCTGCATCAGTTCTCACTCTTTCATATGTGATATGATGGACAGAGATATTTAGTAAAAGGAATGAGCGGAATGAGTTTACTATCAGTCAATCAATTGAGTAAAAGTTATGGAGATAAAAATCTGTTCGATGACCTTACTTTCACGATATCCAATCAACAGCGAATCGGCCTGATTGGAGTGAATGGTACGGGGAAATCCACGCTTATGAAGATTCTCGCAGGCATAGAGAGTGGTGATTCAGGAGATATGGATCATGCGAAGGACTTTACGGTGGAATATTTGCCGCAGGAACCGGAATTAGACGAGAGTAATACCGTTCTTGAGCAAATCTATCATGGTGACGCAGAGATTATGGTCGTTATGAGAGCCTATGAAAAAGTTCTATTGGACTTAGCGGCTCACCCTGAGGATCCAAAAGTCCAGGAACGTATGCTGGACCTTCAGCAAAAGATGGATGAAAAAGGGGCCTGGGAAGCAAACACAGTTGCCAAAACGATACTGTCCAAGTTAGGGATCGAGTTTTTTGATAAGAAGATCAGTGAACTTTCTGGAGGACAGAAAAAAAGGGTCGCTATTGCTAAAGCTCTCATTCAGCCGGCGGATTTGCTTTTACTGGATGAGCCAACGAACCATCTGGACAATGAAACCATTGAGTGGCTGGAAGAATATTTGGCATCCTATAGAGGATCACTCGTCATCGTCACGCACGACAGGTACTTCCTGAATCGTGTGACGAATTTGATCTATGAACTGGATAAAAGCCGGTTGTATATCTATGAAGGAAACTATGAAACATTCCTCGAGAAAAAAGCGGAAAGAGAAGAGTGGGAGCGTCAAGCTGAACAAAAACATCAAAATACTCTCCGTAGAGAGCTTGCCTGGTTGAAGGCTGGTGTGAAAGCGAGAACGACAAAGCAGAAGGCTCGCAAACAACGTGTGGAATCCATGAAGGAAGAGACCTTTGATACGAAGAAGGAAAACGTGGATATGGCGATTGGTTCTACAAGATTAGGAAATCAGGTCATAGAGTTAGAGGGGATTACCCACGGTTTTGGGAATCAACCTCTGATCGATCATCTGGATTATCTTGTCGTGCCGGGAGAAAGACTCGGGATCATCGGCCCGAATGGCTCTGGTAAAACGACGTTGCTGAACATTATGGCTGAACGCATTCAACCGGATACCGGAAATGTCCACATCGGTTCCACTGTTAAAATAGGCTATTATACGCAGGATCATGGAGAGCTTGATGAGAATTTGAAAGTCATTGAATATATTAAAGAAGTAGCGGAAGTCATCACGACAGCGGATGGAGATGAAATTACTGCGGAACAGATGCTGGAGCGTTTCTTATTCCCACGCCCGCAACAGTGGACGTATATTAAGCGTCTTTCTGGTGGAGAGCGCCGTCGTTTATATTTGCTTAGAGTTCTCATGAGTGAACCGAATGTTCTTTTCTTGGATGAACCGACCAACGACCTCGACACAGAGACGCTTAGTGTGTTGGAAGATTATCTGGATCAGTTCCCAGGTGTGGTCATCACGGTTTCCCACGACCGTTATTTCCTGGATCGTGTTGTTGACCGCCTGTTAGCTTTTGAAGGGGATGGAGACGTCCGGAAGTTTTACGGCAATTACACGGAATATCTTGAAAAGAGAAAAGATGAGAAGAAAGAGGTCCAGGTGAACAAAAAGCCATCAACTCAGGAAGATACACGCCGGGCGAATCGAAAGCGTAAGTTATCCTATCGGGAAAAGCAGGAATGGGAGACGATCGAAGATGAAATTTCTGCTTTGGAGGAAAAGGTAGAGCTTCTTGATGAACAACTGGCCGCAGAAGCGACCAACTACGACCGTGTACAGGAACTTTCTAAAGAAAAAGAGGAAGCCGAGACAGAATTAGAAACGAAAATGGAGCGGTGGGAAGAGCTTTCCTTGATTGTCGAGGGAGTAGAGGATGAATAATGACAAGGAGAGTGGGGAGCGTCTGCTTTCCACTCTTTTTTATATGAAAATCACCCCCTTATTTTTGTAGTCCCGTGCGTTTTATGGAATAATGAATACGGATACAAGCATTGACAGGAGGAATGTAATCATGAAAATGCCAAGCAAAGAAAACTTAGAAAAATACGCAGAGTTAGCCTTACGCACAGGCGTCAATTTGCAAAAGGATCAATTGTTAATGATTAATTCTACGATTGCTGGAGCGGATTTCACACGCATCGTCGCACGAAAAGCTTTCGAAATGGGAGCGAAAGATGTACATATTAACTGGGGTGATGATGAACTGACACGCATGAAATATGAACATGCAGATCAGGAGACATTATCGGACGTCCCTGAATGGCAGAAACAGCAATACACGTACTTTGCTGAGCAAGGGGCAGCCATTCTTTCCATTCGCTCCACAGACCCTGATCTTCTGAAAGGTATCGATGCAAGCAAAGTGGCAGCTGCTACAAAAGCGAGATCAGAAGCGATGTCCAAGTTCCGTGATTATACGATGAATGACCGCATCCAATGGTCGATTGTCAGCATCCCGATTCCTAAGTGGGCACAAAAGATCTTCCCTGGAGAAGAGGAAGATACAGCGGTTGAAAAGCTTTGGGAGCAAATCTTCAGCATCGTCCGTGTCGACCGTGAAGACCCGGTTGCTGCATGGGAAGAGCATAATCAAACGCTGATTAAAGCTCGTGAATACTTGAATGAAAAACAGTACCAGAAGTTGATTTATAAAGCTCCAGGTACGGACCTTGAAGTGGCGCTGCCTGAAGGACACATTTGGAAGGGTGGACCTTCGAAGACCGTTGAAGGAAAAATCCAATTCAACCCGAACATGCCGACGGAAGAAGTATTTACAGCTCCTCATAAATATGGAGTAGATGGGAAAGTTTCCAGCACGAAACCGTTGAACTACGGGGGGAACGTCATCGACAACTTCACGTTGACGTTTAAAGAAGGGAAAGTTGTTGATTTCACAGCAGAAGAAGGCGAAGAAACGCTGAAGCACCTTCTGGAAACAGACGAAGGTTCTCGCAGACTTGGAGAATTGGCACTTGTGCCGCATGAGTCACCGATTTCTCAATCCGGATTGATTTTTTATAACACCCTTTATGATGAAAATGCTTCTTGTCACCTTGCCCTCGGAAAAGCGTATCCGAATAACATGACAGGCGGGTCAGACATGAGCGCCAAGGAACTTGATCAGAATGGTGTGAATGACAGTCTATCTCACGTAGATTTCATGATGGGGTCCGGTGAGCTTGATATTGATGGTGTACGAGCTGACGGAACGACAGAACCCGTCATGCGCCAAGGAAGTTGGGCTATTACATTTGAATAAAACAGCAAAAACCGGCAGCTTTTAAGAAACTGCCGGTTTTCTTATGCATAAGCGAGCTGAATGTCTTCTTCGTGGAAGTGCATCTCTTTTTCAAAGTAAATGTCATACCATTGAAGAAACACATAGACGGTCCAAATGTAACGATGATGATTTCCTTTCCCCTCATAATGGTCGTTCAAATACTGAACTAATACATCCGTATGGAAAAATTGCTGAGCAGTTTCGGAAGTTAAAGAGGTTTTTACTAAGTCATAGTATTTTTTCTGTCTTAACCAATCCCGGATGGGGACAGGAAAACCGACTTTTTTACGGTCTGCCCATTCTTCAGGGAGTACAGACTTAGCGGCTTCCCTCAGGGCATATTTCGTGTCCTTGCCATTCGCCCTTAAAGAAGGAGCGAGGGAGGAAGCGACTTCCATTACTTCTGCATCTAGAAAAGGAACGCGTAACTCAAGAGAGTGAGCGGAGCTCATTTTATCAGCTTTTTGAAGGATGTCCCCAGGGAGCCAATGGTGAAGATCGGCGTATTGCATCTTCGTCGAATCATTGGCTCCTGAAACTTTGGCGTACGTCTTTAATAAAAGATCTGCGGGCTTAAGGTTCTGTTGATAAGCGGGTTTAAGGACTGAGTGAGCGTCTTCTGGACGGAAGACTTTGGCATGCCCGATGAATTTTTCTTCAATTTTCTCTCCACCCCTCGTTAAAAAGGTAGTGATCCTGTTCTTAGGGAGCTTCGATGTAATAGTGGCAATGGACTTGCGAAGCATAAACGGTACTTTCTCGTAAACCTTCTGCTCCGGACTGCTCTTATACCAATCATACCCTCCGAAAAGTTCATCGGCGCCTTCTCCGGAGAGAACGACCGTCACATGTTCTTTAGCCAATTCACTTAAGAAGAAAAGAGGGACGGAAGAAAGGTTGGCGTGGGGTTCATCCATATAATATTGTATGGTGGGCACCGCCTGGAAAAAATCCTCCGCTGTGATGAACCGTTTATGGTTTTCGACTGCTATCATTTGTGATAACTCTTGAGCGAGTGTTGTTTCATTAAACATGCCTTCATAATCTTCAAAACCGATCGAAAATGTCTTATTCGGTTTCAATAAACTTGTCACATAGCTTGAATCAATGCCACCAGATAGGAAGGAGCCTACTTCTACATCACTGATTTTATGATGACAGATGGAATCCTCTATCACGTCCTGGATTTTCTCAATGGCTTGGCTTACATCAGTGATTTCCTCAGAATAAGAAGGTTCCCAGTATCGTTGAATATTAAAGTTTTTCCCATCATGGATCATATAGTGGCCAGGGGACAGTTTGTATACGCCTTCGAAAAAGGTTTCCTCCATAGCCGAATATTGAAAGGTAAGGTAGGGTTGTAAAGCTTCATGATTGAAGGATTTGCGAAACCCCGGATGGGGAAGAAACGATTTGATTTCTGACCCAAACAAGAAGGATCCGTCTGTCGTTTCTTCTGTATAGTAAAGCGGCTTAATGCCGAAAGGATCCCTCGCAAGAAAGAGGTGTTTTTCCACCTTGTCCCATATAGAAAAAGCGAACATGCCTCGTAACTTCTGCAATATCTCAGGACCATATTCTTCGTATCCATGAAGGACAACCTCACTATCCGCCTGACTTTGAAACGTATGCCCCTTTAGAAGTAAATCTTCTTTCAAACTTTGAAAATTATAGATCTCCCCGTTGAAGACCATCATATATCGTTCATGCTCACTAAACATCGGCTGATTGCCATTTTCAGAAACATCGATAATCGTGAGTCTTTGAAATCCGAAACTGATCTCTCCATTTGTGTATGAACCTTGATTGTCTGGTCCGCGATGATGGATTTTCGCCATCATTTCCTGAATAAAGGAAGGATTTTCAATGCCTTTATGATTGAATATTCCGACTATTCCACACATGTGATGCCTCCTTTTTAGAATCCTACACCCGAAAGCAGGGAGAACCTCCTCCGTGGTTTGGAAGAGGACTCCGTATTTTTTTATTTATTACCAGCGAACATCCATGCCTTCAAATTGCAATTCTTCGTAATTAGGAACAACCGAAGGGTCGACCCTGACGATGTTCAAAGATTTCAGTTCAAGAATGTCTTCAGCCGTACCTCTAAAGGAGGAATTAATCAAATTCAAGTACGTGATGGTTTGCAGGCCTTCTTTGACCCGACTCAAATCGTCGACGGTCGGACCGATGAAGGTCGCTTGATCCAAGTGAGGAACTTCTTTTAATAACTCTCCTGGTATGATGGCTTGATTCAGCTTAAGCACGAAAAGGGACTGCATCGCTTTAAAATATTCAATGTCTTCGTCCACTTCATAGATGCCGGATAAATGGGAAGCGTTAATCGTCAAATCTTCTAAATACAGGAGATCACGCTTAGTAATAGCTCCCGGCTCTTTCCCTACGGACCTTGCGATGGACCGAAGGATTAAATCGTCCATGACCACAGGTTCATCCGGGTTCTTGACCTTAATGAAGTCTCGATGATGACCGGTTGCAGTATAGTTCTCTTCTATCAGATCACCTTCTTCTGATAGATAAAGAAGTGTTGCTTCATTCAGGTAATCCCGATTTTCAGATTCCACCCAGTCGAGCTTCAAGGAAATTTCTACATCTCCGCGTTCAAAAGCCTCTTTTGTTGGAGGCATAGGACCAATGTACGCGGAAGAATCTCCCGGTTCATTGTGACGGTCAAAGGAATAATAAACTTCCAACAAATTAACCTTTCTCCCATCGGTGTCATTCTCTTTTGTAAAACGTTCGAATTCTGCTTCGACTCCATGGAATTGTTCAATGACCACTTTGGCCTTGCTTTTACTCGGCATAGAGGTAATGACTTCCTTTAGTTTTTCCACCTTTACATGAGTGGGTTCTTCTGGAACCGGGTCAGGTGCAGGGGGGGCTTCTTCTGTTGGATCTTTTTCATCTTGCATTGGTGAAGAGGATTGTTCAAACCAATCGGTCTTTACAAAGGTATAAAAGGACCCACTCAAAACAAGGAAAGCAAGAAGGACCGTAACCATTTTCGGAGCAGCAGGGAATCGTAGCCGGCGTTTTGGCTTGTTTTTATAAAAGCGCTCTTTATCTTTATCTGTGAATAAAGGATCCTCCCCAATTTGGCGGTTGATGGCTTCTTTTATTCGTTGATGATCCACGGGTCTATCCCTCCTTCATCTGCTTTTTCTCTAAGCAGTTGACGTGCGCGTTGCATCCTTGTTTTGATCGTGCTTAGAGGTGTGCCGGTCGCTTCAGCAATTTGTTTCTGCGTCATATCTTGTTGGAAGGTCAGAATCATTACTTCTCGATATTTAATAGGAAGGTCAAGGATGACCCCTGCTATTTCATCCCACTGTTCCTTTTGGACGACTTTTTGCTCTGGATAGTTCGGATCTTTTTGATCGCGCCATTTATCGGTAGCGATTTTAATGCGGTGAATAGGGGAGCGTAAATAATCTTTGCATCGGTTGATAGCGATTCTCATCGCCCATGTCTTCAATTGGGAATCTCCGTTGAACCTGTCCCACTTTCGATAAATCTGCAACAGAACTTCCTGAAAAATATCGTCTGTGGTATGGTGATTCTTCACATATGTAAAAATGGTTCTTTTCAATGATTCTCCGTATTGGTCCATGACGTACTCAACCGCTTCTTCGCGTGTGTACTGATTTTGTATAAGTCCGGACACCAGGCTTTCCTCTCCTTTCTCTTTCATTAGACGATATTTCATGACCTAAGGTCTGCAATAATACAAATTCCTTCAAAAAATCTACTTATTCCCTTAAAACTCCCGGTTTTTGAAGACTCAGTTTCAAGATACACGGGAGGCGTTGCTTCAGTTGAGCGTCAGGGGCTGCTGAGAAACTACTCGCTTTTCTGTGGGTAGTGGCGAGCTTCCGCCCTAAGGAGGCTCACCGCGCTACCGTGGAAAGCGAGTTATTCCCCGCAGCCCTCTTCCACTTAAAAAAATCTTGAAATGGAGTCTTTCACAATCCCGTTATATCCATATCCTTCAAGAACATCAGCCACGCCTAAAATCATGGAGATGGGGGAAAAGAAGAGGAGGGAGGTGTGCGGATGATTTATGATGTTGGAGTTGTAGGTGCAGGCTTCGGAGGGCTGGCAGCTGCAGCTTCCCTCGCGGAAAAAGGAATGAAAGTGGCCGTCTTTGAAGCCTCTAATGAACTTGGGGGTAGTGCAGGGAAATTTGAACGAAACGGATACCGTTTTCAGTCCGGTGCCACCCTTGGTATGGGATTTGAAGAGGGAGGGGTTCTTCGCCGACTCTTCGATCAATTAAAAATTGATCCTCCTGACATGACCTTGTTAGATACCATCATGGATATCCACATGCCGGACCGCACCATCCACTATTATCGTGAGCGAAGCCGTTGGTATGATGAGATCCAACGAATTTTTCCAGAACAATCTTCTGCCATCCAATCGTTCTATGATGAAGTGTATAAAGTGGGAGCAATGGTTGATCGTTTAACGGAAGACCTTCCAGTATTTCCTCCACGAACAATAAAAGACATGACGCGTGTCGTCCCTTTAGTAAACAAGAATTCATTGCAACTTCTTCCCTTCATGAGCCAGACGATAGAAGATCGCTTGAAGAAGTATGGGCTTCATAATCATCATCTTTTTCGCGTGTTTTTGAATGGGGAGTTAATGGATAGTGTTCAAACAAGCGTTGAATATTGCCCTGCATTTTTAGGCTATGCTGCGTTACAAACGTTTCATAAAGGCGCTTATGCTGTACATGGAGGTCTTGCTTCTGTTGCCGAGCGTTTGGCGTCATTCATCAAGGATTCAGGGAACGATATTTATATGCGTCACCCTATCCACAAAGTAGAGAAAAGCGGCAGGCATTTTGAATTTCATACGAAGCGTGATCAAGTCTTTCGAGCTCAAAAGGTGCTGTTAAACAATTCTGTTCATAATTTCCATGATACGGTATCAGACGAGTTAGGTGAACAATCCTATATACAATCATTAAAAGAAGAAAAAAGGGATACATGGGGAGCTTTTATCATTCATGGAGGTGTGGATGGGACGGTTTTTGAAGAGTCTGAGGTTTTGTATCATCAGTTTATTGACCCTGACCACCCGGACGAACTCCATGATGGGGGACAGTTTTTAATGTCTTTATCCCATCCCGGGGATTTGAAGATGGCGCCTTATGGAAAGCGGTCATTGACCATTTCTACTCACACCTCTCTTTCTAACTGGTGGAACTCTGATCAATATGAAGCGGATAAGGAACACATGAAAAAACGCCTTCTGAACACGGTGGATTTTTACTTCCCAGGATTTGAAGAAAAGTTAGACATCGTTCTTCCTGGGACACCGGTTACTTTTCAAAAGTGGTTGAGAAGAAAAGGTGGAAAGGTAGGAGGGTACACACCGACGGGGAAATATAGCTGGCTGAACAGTTACTCCATCCGCACCGGCATTCCGGACGTTTATCAATGCGGGGATACAGTTTTTCCAGGGGCCGGGACACTTGGAGTAACCTTGTCAGGGATGACAGCCGCAAAGGAAATGACGAGATGATTAATGAAAAGTGATTAGGGAATAAGAAAAGAAAAGGTGAAAGATAAAGGAGATGAATTTGTATGTATAACGATGGAAGTAACGAAATGCCGGGATTCCAAGCCAACCCGAATAACTACGATGAGTGTCAGCGCTGTGGCAAACCGCTTCAAATCAAAGAAGAGAGAGAAATCAATCTTTGCAAGGAATGCCAGAACAGACAGGAAGATCATAAAGTCGAGTCCAAAGAAGATTAAAGAGAAGCGATCTCTTTCAAGGGGTCGCCTTTTTCATGCGTTTCTTTTAAAAAACAATACACTAAAGGATAAAGGATATAGCTTTACACCATAATAATAAGAGTGATAAAGTTGTACATTGTGCATTCCAACACACTATGAATTAAAGGAGACAACTATGGAAAATAAAAACACAGGCCGTATCGACTGGCCGGTATTTGTAATAAGCGGAGGATTATTGGTCCTTTTCGTTATTCTTGCACTTATTGATATTGATTTGATTGAAATGATCGTCAGTGACAGCTTTGCATGGTCAGCCAAGTACTTCGGTGCTTTCTGGCAAGTGCTCATGCTTGCTACGTTCGTTGTTGGTTTATATTTAGCTTTTTCACGTTATGGAAAAATCAGAATGGGGGATATGGAGAAGCCAGAAATAGGGTTATACAAATGGCTATCCATCATTATGGCAACCCTCTTGGCCGGCGGAGGCGTTTTCTGGGCTGCTGCTGAACCGATGTGGCACTTCCTGACTGTGCCCCCATCCCAGTCGGGTGGAATTGAAGCTGGGACAGAAGCAGCGATCAATCCGGCATTGGCACAAAGTTTTATGCACTGGGGCTTCCTTGCTTGGG
The DNA here is from genome assembly GCF_035818575.1 of Halobacillus sp. HZG1. Lineage (NCBI taxonomy): Bacteria > Bacillati > Bacillota > Bacilli > Caryophanales > Bacillaceae > Halobacillus > Halobacillus sp. HZG1. The sequence continues at coordinate 6,879 of NZ_JAYLVQ010000063.1, read as the reverse complement.
CCATTCTTGGCACAATCAGTGCTGTCGTCATGATGTATGGTCACTATCATAAAGGCATGCCGATGAAACCTAGAACCTTGCTTTATCCGATCTTCGGTGAAAAATTGCGTCACAGCTGGTTAGGTACGATTATTGATGCTTTCTCTGTTATTGCTGTAGCAGCAGGGACGATCGGACCGATTGGCTTCCTTGGTCTTCAGGCTAGTTACGGACTTCAGGAAATTTTCGGAATCCCTAATCAGTTCAGCACACAGTTTTCCATTATTTTTGCTGTTGTAGTTATATCGACGATTTCAGCAGTTACAGGTTTATATAAGGGAATTCAGATTTTAAGTAGCTTCAACGTCCGAATGGCGATTGCGTTGATGGCGTTTATCGTCATCTTTGGACCTGGTGGTTTCATCATTGACCACTTCCTGGCAGGCTTCGGATATTATGTCGATCAATTCATTCCGATGAGTACGTATCGAGGCGATGAAGGCTGGCTGTCTCTATGGACAGTATTCTTCTGGGGATGGTTCATCGGGTATGGACCGATGATGGCGATTCTTGTCAGCCGTATTTCAAGAGGTCGGACAATCAGAGAGATTATCATTGCTGTATCTGTCTTTGCACCAGTTATTTCTACGTTTTGGTTTACGGTCCTTGGCGGATCAGGAATCTTCTTTGAATTGAACAACCCTGGATCTGTATCCAACGCATTGAATGAAGCAGGTAATCCAGCAGCGATGTTCGCCATTACTGAACAATTCCCGTTAGCAAGTATCATTTCTCCGTTATTCCTGTTATTAACGATTCTTTTCGTTGTAACGACGAGTGACTCCATGTCTTACACGATTGCCATGGCCGTCACAGGAGAAGGGAACCCGCAAAGCTGGCTTAGAGTGTTCTGGGCCGTATTGATGGGCGCGATCGCTGTCATTCTGTTAATCACAGGCGACAGTGGTATTACTCAGCTGCAAAACTTCATTGTTGTTACAGCTGTTCCAGTATCCATTCTTCTACTGCCAATGATCTGGCTTGCACCAAAAGTAGCGAAGAAGATGGCTATTGACCAACGAATCACCAAAAAATAAATATTTTCTCATAAAAAAATGCCCGGGAAAGCCTCCCGGGCATTTTTTTATATATAGAACCAAACAACCGCCCCACAAGTGGAGTGGGGGATTAGATAGCCTCAACAGTTCGCAGAACGGCACGGACGGGGCTGCCATCAGCCTGCTCCATTTTCAATGGAAAAGCAAAAAGCTCATAAACTCCTGATGACACTTGAGAAAGGTTGATCCCTTCAAGAATCAAGATGTCATTTCGGTACAGGGTGTGGTGTCCTTTTAACTCTTTACTCGTTTCAGGGTCAACAGAAGGAGTATCGATTCCGATCAGGTCTATGCCATGTTGTTTTAAAAATGGACCGATATCATCACCGATGACCGTGTATGGATCAGGGAAGCGGGTACGGTCTTTCCAACTGTCTGTTCGGAATAACACTTTACTTACCTTACTCAAGTCGACGCCTTCCAGGAGCTCTTTCGTGATGGCCGGTTTATCTTTTAGGTGAACAACCAGCGCTTGTCCCGAAAATCGATCGACGGGTAGGTCTGCAATTTTTAAGCCGGCGGAATCATAGTGATAAGGGGCATCCACATGGGTTCCAATATGATTACTGCCTTTGAATTGGCCAACATTGACAGAGCCCGTATCCTCCATGGACCACGTCAGCTTGTATTCAAAGGGCTCGTCTCCTGGCCAGGGAGGCGTTTCGTTGTTCAATATCATGGTAATATCAATGAATTTCATCATTAAAAACCTCCTTAGGCGATGGTATCTCTTTCATTTTTAAACTGCTTTTGTTTGTCATTCTCCAGGATGTCTTTCAAGCGTGAAACCACCTCATATACATCTTCATATGACGTATAAAAAGCAATCGGTGCAAGGCGGATGACGTTCGGTGAACGGAAGTCCGGGATGATGGCTTCTTGTTTTAAAGCCTTACAGATGCTTGCGGCCTCGTCATGGATGAGACAGATATGGCCACCTCGGTGTTCATCATTCAAAGGATTACCGATTTTGAAGCCGTACCCTGATAGTTCCTGGTGAACAAGGTCCATCAACAAACGGGTAAGCTGCAATGATTTTTCTCTAATTCGTTCGATCCCTGCTTCTTCAAAGAGCTCGAGTGATCCTAAGAGAGGTGCAGAACTGAGTACATGGGGGGTGCCGATTTGAAAAGCACCTGCGGATTCTGCTGGTGTTAGTTCATGGCTCATATCGAACTGTTTGTCTTTGTCTGAACTGAACCACCCTGCAAGACCTGGACTCTTGCCGAGATGCTTTTCGTTCACATACAGTCCGCCGACGCCTCCAGGTCCACTGTTTAAATACTTATACGTACACCAGACGGCAAAGTCGACGCCCCATTCATTCAAGCGGTGAGGAAGAGCACCGATTGAGTGGGCAAGATCAAAGCCGACGATGATGCCATATTCGTGAGCGGCCTTTGTTATTTTTTCAATATCTAGTAGTTGACCACTGCGATACAAAACGGAAGGCAGGAGAAGAACAGCGATGTCTTCGTCCATTTCTTTAATGATGGTATCTTCTGATAATGTATAGCCATCTTCACTTTGCACACGGATCAAGTGTTCTTCAGGCGCTAACCCGTGCCACTGGATCTGGCTCTTGATCGCATGAATATCAGACGGAAAGTTTAGTTCATCTGCAAGGATTTTCGTGCGTTTTCCTTCTGGCTTATAGAAGGTTGCCAGCAATTGATGGATATTGGATGTAATAGAACCGGTATTAATCACTTCTTCCGATTTCGCCCCGATGAGAGGAGCGGTCAAAGCTCCGATTTTCTCTGACATATAAAACCAGGGTTCTTCTCCTTCGGTCCATCCGCCGATCGCATGTTTTTTCCAATCGTTCAGGGATGTGGAGAGCGTTTCCTCGGAACGTCTTGAAAGCAATCCGAGGGAATTTCCATCCATATAGTAAAAACCTTCCTGGTAAAATTCACGTTTGAACGCTTGAAGCGTGTCTTGCTGGTCCATTGCTCTTACATCTTCTCTTGAGATTACAGGTTTAGTCATGAATCTTCCTCCTCAACTCTCATTCATCAATTAAGTTATGCTTCACAAGGACAGCCTTGATCATAGAGTAGGAATACCCCTCTGGGAGAGCCTCTTTCAAGGGTTTCAATTTATGCTCCTCCATTTGATCATAGACTTTCAAAATGTTACCTTCCTGTTCTTCATCAAACCAACGATTCCAATCAATTTCATTTCCTTCTTTTCCAGCTCGGAATATATGGTTCTCAATCGTTTGTTTGCCTATGCCTCTTTCTTTAGAGATGTCTTGTACATCATTTCCTTGTTTCCAAAGGTCGTAAGAAATGATGTGGCTGGGGCGGTCATCAAACGGATCCTTTTGTTGAATAGAAGGTTCGGTCGAACGAACCGGCTTAGGTTTTCTTTCTGTTTCCTGGGCCCACGGCCGTAATTTCTCCAGGAAAGGTTCCCCATACTTCTCGAATTTCTGCTCTCCAATTCCTTTGATGTTCATCATTTCTTCTTTGCTTTCCGGGAGATAGATGGTCAAGTCTTTAAGTGTGGCATCCGAAAAGATGACGTAAGGGGGAAGGTTGCTTTCATCGGCAATCGTTTTACGTAACTGTCGCAACTCTTCGAAGTATTGCTCATTATATTCTGTTTTCTGTTTTTTCGTTGTGGATTCAACAAGCATAAGGACAGGCTGACTCCCTTTAATGACAGAGACGGCTTCATTTGTCAGCTTTAATGAAGGATAACGTCCTTCGCCTGTAGATAGATAGCCTTCTGCGGTTAAAAACTGAATGAAGCGAGTCAATTCTTTTTCTGTATAATTCGGCATAATGCCATAGGTGGATAATTGTTGGAAACGGAACTGCTTCACCTTTTGATCAGCAGAGCCTTTGAGCACCTTAGCTGTAAGACCGGCTCCGAACCTTTCGCCCATACGCTTTACACAGGACAATACCATTTGCGCTTCCTTTGTCATATCCTGCTCTTCACCATCGTGGGTGCAGTTCGTACACTTTCCACATGGCTCAGAGTCCGTCGGATCATCAAAGTAGTCGAGGATGTATTGCTGCAGGCAGGAGTGAGTATGGCAGTAATTTACCATGGCCTGTAGCTTTGTGTACTCATCCTTTTTCTTTTCTTCATTGGGTGACTGGTCGATCAAAAAACGTTGCAGGTTGATATCCTGACTGGAGAAAAGCAATACGCAATCACCAGGCTCTCCATCACGGCCGGCACGACCAGCTTCCTGGTAATAAGACTCAATATTCATTGGCATGGAATAGTGGATGACGTAACGGACGTTTGATTTATCAATGCCCATCCCGAATGCATTGGTGGCAATCATCGTGGTCACTTCATCTTGAACGAAATCCATCTGGGCCTGTTTTCTTTGATTCTCTGTCATCCCTGCGTGATATTTTCCAGCCGCAAACCCTTTTTTGGTTAAAAGGTAATGAAGCTGGTCGGCATCTTTTCGTGTAGCCGTATAAATAATGCCGGATTCATTGGGAATCTGGGTCAAGTATTCGCTGATGAATTCTCGTTTGTCACGGCCTTTAATAATACGGAAAGACAAGTTGTCCCTTGCGAAACCTGTATTAATGACATTTTCATCTTCGACATCAATCAACTCTTTAATGTCTCTGATTACCTCCTGGGTGGCTGTAGCCGTTAGTGCCATAAGGACAGGGAGGTTTGCGACTTTCTTCAGGGTGGGGACAATCGACCGGTAGCTGGGACGAAAGTCATGCCCCCATTGGGAAATACAATGGGCTTCATCAAAAGCAATTAAGGAAAGAGATATGCTGTTGATTGCCGCCAGGAAATTGGGTGAGTCGAACCGCTCAGGAGCGACATACACGAAGGAATAGCGGCCTTTTTCCATATCTCTGAGCCTTTGTTGCTGCTCTGTAGGAGAAAGGGAGCTGTTGATATAAGTAGCGGCTACCCCATAGGAAAGGAGGGCATCCACTTGGTCTTTCATCAAAGAGATCAATGGGGATATGATGATCGCTGTTCCTTGCAGAGTGAGTCCGGGGATTTGGTAACAGAGGGATTTTCCGCCTCCTGTCGGCATGACAGCCAACGTATTTTTTTGATCTAACACATGAGTGATGGCCTCTTTTTGACCAGGACGGAAGGAGGGATAACCGTAGTATTGTTGGAGAATTTTTTCGGCCTGTTGAATCATCGTGATCATCCTTTTATACATAATCTTCTTTCTCCCACATCTTATCATGTTTCACGTGAAAACTGTGGGGAAAACTATAGAAGTCATACCTCTAAATAAAGGAGCGATTGTAAGATGAAGGCCATTGTTATTGAGCAATATGGAGATAAAGAACAATTAGTAGAAAAAGATGTGAAGCGCCCGGTTCCAAAGGAGAACCAGGTCATTGTGGAATTGCACGCCACATCCATCAACCCGATTGACTGGAAGCTTCGGGAAGGTTACTTGAAAGAAATGCTGGACTTTGAATTTCCTATCATTTTAGGATGGGATGCTGCAGGGATCGTCGCAGAGGTTGGTTCCTCCGTGGATAAATTCAAAGTAGGCGATCGTGTTTTTGCCCGTCCCGATACAACACGAGAAGGAACGTATGCAGAATACACAGCAGTGGATGAACACCTGTTGGCCCATCTTCCTGAGAATGTCTCTTTTGAGGAAGCGGCTGCCGTGCCATTGGCAGGTCTTACTGCATGGCAATGCTTAGTGGACTTTAGTGACATTCAAGAAGGGGATCATGTACTCATCCATGCAGGTTCAGGAGGTGTCGGCCACTATGCCATTCAAATTGCAAAACAAAAAGGGGCTTATGTGGCAGCGACAGCCAGCGGCAAGAACCAGGAGTGGGTAGAGAAGCTGGGTGTTGACCGTTTTATAAACTATAAAGAAGAGGATTTCTCAGAAGTATTGAGTGACTACGATATTGTCCTCGATACCCTTGGTGGAGAAATTCAGGAAAAAAGCTTTTCTGTCTTGAAAAAAGGCGGACGTCTTCCATCTATTGTCCAGCCACCGGATGAAGACCTCGCTGCCAAACATGGAGTGAAAGGCGGATTTGTCTGGCTTGAGCCGAGCGGAGATCAATTAGCCAAGCTTGCTTCCATGATGGAGGATGGAGATTTGGTATCTGTCATCGGGCACCGCTTTGACCTTAGTGAAGAAGGATTGAAAGAAGCTCACAGCGTCAGCGAAACTCACCATGCCAAAGGTAAAATTGTCATCAACATTAAATAGGATTTACACCTTCACACAGGACCAGGTCACCCCCAAAAGGATGACCTGGTCCGTTTTTTCACCCAACTACAACCTTCACAAAAGCTCCCTATTTTTGAAGACTCAGTTTCGAGATGTTCGTGTGATTCTAGGGGCTCCGGGAAAAGGTTCGTCTTGCTCCATCGTCCAGACACTCGCGTCATAAGCAGAAGAGCAAAGGAATGAAAAACACATTCCGTTGCTCTTCTGCTTATGCCAGTCATGTCTACCAGGACGATTCCGCATTTGAACACTTTCCATGGGGCGGGCGGTGAGTCTCCTCAGGCTCCGCCTTCCGGGGTCTCACCTGTCCCACACGTCCCATAGGAGTCTCACCGTTTCCCTCCGCCCCTTTACCTTATAAGTGTCTCGAAACTAATTCTAAAAGGGGTAGCATGAATGGTTGAGGGAAGTGGGTGATAGAACACCTGTATTCATTAGGAAGGTTCCAATTCTTCCCCCCTAGGCAGGCGTATAGTGTGTTGTATCAAGCATTTGCGTTTGCTAAACGTCAATGGGATAGAGTTTACATCATTCACTTCTCATAACCACACAAGCTGA